>JAJTIB010000089.1 GCA_021300075.1 Rickettsiales bacterium | reverse complement strand
CTCGCTGGCTGGGGCTATACCACAACGAACTTTCGAGGGTTCGCGGGCGGCATGGAAATTACTGGTGAGTCACAACAAGGTCGGCGGGTTCCGTCAGGTCGTATTGCACAAGGAAAAACTAGTATTTACGCGCCTTGCCCAATCGATCGACGATGCCGTTGCGGCAGTGGTTGCCGGCAATATCGAGCAGGAAATCTTGAATTCGCTGGAGTATCTGCGGCGGTTCGACTTTAATGACAGCGCGACACTAGAGATTGTGGTGATTGCTTCGAACGAGGTGAAAGACGCGCTGGATTTACGGCGGTTCAATGCGGCGGGCGCTTATGTTCTGACACCGCTTGAAGTAGCAGATTTGCTTGATCTTGAGCAGGCAGCACTGTCAGCCGATTGCTACGGTGACGTGGTACTCGCCAGTCATTTTGCCACGACCAGAAAACCCTCTTTGGGCCTGATGTCGCGTTACGGCAGACAAATACATAAACTCTATCAGGCGCGTCTTGCCGGGCGTGTTGCTGCGGGGGTGATTGCGGCGTTAATTGGGGTTTCCTTACTCAGTGGTCTGGTGCAAATCGTGCGTGATATGGGCGCAATATCGACCGCAACTGAGGCGCGTCAGGCCTTGCAGCCAGAATTGGCCAAACTGAAGGAAAGCATTGGCACGCAGGATAAGGACACCAGCCTTAAATCGGCGGTTATCGCTACGATGAAGGCTTATGAGACGGATCGTTATACGGTGATGACGTTTGTTGAAAAACTATCTTCGGTATTGAGCCCCGAGGTTACCGTTAGCACCATTAACTGGCAACGCCAGAAGCTTGATAGTGGCAATAGTTCGACCGCCTCTCCGGTGATGGTTCAGGTTGAGTTTGAACTGAAGGGCGGGTTTGCGGATAGAGATCAGTTTGCCAAAGCAGCAGTAAGTTTTGTTGAGAAAGTAAGGGCAATGTTTCCCGAATATACAGTCACCAGCGCCAAACTTCCGGACCCGGAAAGTGGCGTGGTTGGCGAGCGTACGGAAGTTAATTTTGACACTTCCCAGCAACCGATACTGGCGGAAGGCCAGAATCGCGTTTCCATTTCCTTTGCGGGCCCCCATTCGATCACAGCCGCTCAGGGAGGCCAGTGATGAATAAACTGCAACGTCTTAAAAAGATATTGATACGTGAAGCAGTGAAGCTTGCTGTTGCCGTATTTATCCTGATGATCATATTATTCGTGGTCAATTACCTGCAACAAGGTGTGCTGGAACGCAAAACCGATGTTGAAAGTCTGTTGAATCAGGATCGCGCGCAGCTGGCCCTGATGCAATCCCAGATCGCAGCGGCGGGTGAAGCGTTGCAGCGGTTTGATGCGTTGAAACTGAAGGCAGAAGATAAGAATTTTGCCGATAACACGGAAGCACTTAAAGCATCACTCAGGCAGCTTAAAACTCAGTTTCGGTTTAGTAATGCCATGCGGCTTACCATCACCGGTGCGCGGGTTTCTCAGCAGGCGGATCTTCAGGCATTGAATTACAAGGTGCTGGTGCGCGAGGACATGGAGCTTGTAATTGCAGCCATGTCGGATGTGCATGTGTACAGCTTTCTGGACCAGTGGTTGAAAGAAGTGCCTGGCATTATTCGTGTAACCGATTTCAAACTTAATCGCCGCGCGCCGATGTCGCTTGAATCGCTGGCGCAGATGAAAAGCGGATCCGTGCCAGAGTTGGTGGATGGGGCTATTCGCTTTACCTGGATTACGCTCGAGAATAAATCCGCGCCTGCTGAGCCTGCTGCACCGAATTCGCTTGCCCCTTCTTTCGCTCAGCCCCCAGGGGAGGAATAATATGCGGTATCTCGCCTTGCGTTTAAAATGGTTCTTGCTGGCAGGCTTTCTGGGGTTATGCTCTGTCAGCTCGGTGCAAGCACAATCGCCTGCGCCGGTGAGTGCCCTTCCTTACATGCCAGCGCTATCGGAATTGCCGGCATTGCCGCCTAACCCTGTGCCGGGGAATACCATCGCGGCGCCGGTCGGGATACCCGGGGCGGCCTCAGACCTGAAAGCACTGGTCGCCGCGCCGCCCTTATACGGTTTAGTGGAGGGTCCTGAATTCACGCCGTCCTATGGCCGTTTCCAGTACTCTTTGTTTTTTACTTCGGAAGAGATTGAGCGAATGAAGCAGGTGCTGAATCTGGTCGAGAGTCAGCGCGATCAGAGTACACCATATGTTCAAGTAAATGACGATTTTACCAAGCTGCTGGAGCAAACGGTAACAGTGCCCTCAGAGCCGCCAAACTACCCGAATTTTCATCTCTCGAGCCTCACCTATAAAGGACCGAATGAATGGGCGTTCTGGATCAATGACAAAAAATACACACCCAAAAAACTCCCGCCGGACATAACGGTGCTGGCTATTTCAGCGCGGTCAGTCACTTTGGCATGGGCGCCAAGTTTTATCGATACTGCTTACGCGCGCTGGAAAGCCAATGAAGTTAACCGCTCCCTTCCCAAAAACCGCCTTGCTCAACAAGCTTCCGATGTCACCTATCGCTCATCACCCCCTGCCTTTGTCTTTACACTTGCGCCTAACCAATCCTATGTAGGGGGGGCCTTTGCCGTCTATGAAGGGCGGCAGATTGAAACTGTCAATATGCCGTTGTCGCCGAACGCCTTGCTGGCTATGCCGTCGCATAACAATTCGCACATTCCTGTATCCGTTCCGCCTGCTGGTTCAGTGAATAAAGAAAATCCACAAGCTGGCATTCCTCAAATGCAGGAGGGCAATCAAAGTCTTGAGGGATTAAACTCCGCTAATCCTAATGTCCCAACACCTGCTCAAGTATATCCGCCCCTGGCCTCTCCCCCCTCCCTTATGCCGCCAGTTCTCACACCGCCGCCCGGGGCAGAGCCAGTTGAGCGTATTTCACTGTTTTAGGATTTTTACATGTCACCGCTTGTGATTGAATGCGTCTCCAAATCCTATGGTCGTCATGTCGTTCTCGATGATGTCTCGTTTCAATTAGAGCCTGGTGAAATTTTTGGCCTGATTGGTCTTAATGGCGCCGGCAAAACCACACTGATTAAAATTCTACTTGATCTCGCTCGTGCCGATCGGGGCCAGGTCCTGATTTTTGATGAGCCAAGTACCAAGGTGCAGGCGCGACGGAAATTGTCGTACCTGCCGGAAAAATTCAGCCCGTCGCGCTATTTGCATGGGGTTGAATATCTGCGCTTTTCGCTGGCCTATTATGGCCGCGCCTACGACTCGCAGGCGGCGCAATCGATGGCTGCAGCACTGGATCTCGATCCAGATGTATTGGCGCGACGTGTGGGTTCTTACTCCAAAGGTATGGGGCAAAAGCTGGGGCTGGCGGGAGCATTTCTGATTGATCAGCCGCTGATTATTCTCGACGAGCCAATGAGCGGGCTTGACCCCCGTGCGCGAATCCGGTTGAAGGAGGAACTACTGCGGCAGAAACGGGCAGGTAAGACGATTTTTTTCAGCTCCCACATACTGGCTGATATTGATGAGATCTGCGACCGTATTGGGATTATTCATGATGCCAAATTGCGGTATATCGGCACTGCCAGAGATTTCAAGCCGACCTATCAGGAAGTTTCGCTGGAGCGTGCATTCTTGAAAGTGCTTGAGTTACCAGCAACCGCTGCCTGATGCCTAGAAATCTGTTGTCTTCCGCTTGGGGTGCCCACTATCAGCATCCTTTCGAAGCGTTATATCGGTGACCGTGGGCCGATTGATTCTTGTTCCCTGCTTGATCTGCAAGCGCAAATTAGCGGGGTTGTCGGCTTCGATAATGGCCATCTCCTCTGACAGGATGCCTTGCATCACCAGCGCCAGTAGCGATTGGTCGAAACTGATCATGCCTTCGCTGCTGCCTTTTTCAATCATCTCTTTAATCTGACGGATTTTTCCTTCCTCAATTAATTGCTTAATGAGACCGTTATTGAGCATGATTTCCATGGCCAGGCTGCGTGATCCCCTCAGATTAGTCACCAGCCGTTGTGAGAGAATCGCGCGCAGGTTCAAAGAAAGATTCAACAGAATCTGTAGATGACGCTCTTCGGGAAAGAAGTTAATCACTCGTTCGATCGCTTGTGAAGAATTATTGGCATGGAGCGTAGCAATGCATAAATGCCCGGTTTCCGCAAAGTAAAGCGCCTGTTCCATCACTTCTCGGTCGCGCACTTCGCCGATGACAATGACATCCGGCCGCTGACGCAGCGCATTTTTGAGGGCGATAGCGAAAGAATAGGTATCAATTCCGACATCGCGCTGGGTGATAATACAGCGCCCGTGACGGTGAACGAATTCGATGGGGTCCTCAACGGTGATGATATGGCCGTCGCCATGCCGATTACGATGTCCAATCATGGCGGCGAGCGAAGTGGTCTTGCCCGACCCCGTCGGCCCCACGACCAGAATGAGGCCGCGTTTGGCTAATATAAGATCGGCATAGATCGGCGACAGGCCAAGGGATTCAATGGTTGGAATTTCGGTTTGAATGCGGCGGATGACGAGGCCGTCATGCAGCTGCTGGCGGAAGACGTTGATGCGGAATCGGGACTCTTCTTTCCAGCTGATGGCGGTATTGAGTTCCAGTGTGCTTTCAAATTCATCTTTCTGGGCCGGAGTCAGCAATTGATCGATGAAGCGCCGTATATCGTCGTCCCCAAGCACGCTATCGCCCTGGTATTCTATCGATTCTGCAACGCGAAGGCTGGGCGGGCAAGCATGTGTGAGGTAAAGATCCGAAGCTCGGCGCTTGATCATTTCCGCGAGGTAAGTGTCAACATGTTCAGCGATACTCATTAAAAAGCACTTTCGCGGCCGATACTTCCGGCGCGTCGCGCCGCGCCGCTGCTTGTGGCTTTATTCTCCCTGCTTTCGTCGCTTTCCTCCTGGCTGCCAGAAACCAGGGCTTCACGTAGCGTGTCGGCGGAGATGAGACCATGGGTGAAAAGCTGGTTGATGGCATCGCGCATGGTGATCATGCCGGCCTTACCGCCCATTTGAATCATGGAGGCAATCTGGGGGATTTTATTCTCACGCATGAGATTGCGGATGGCCGGTGTTGCCACCATGATTTCGTGCGCCGCGATGCGCCCCGTCCCGTCGGCGCGTTTGAGCAGTACCTGGGCGATGACTGCCTCCAAAGAGACGGAAAGCATGGTGCGCACCATTTCCTTGTCGTCGGCCGGGAAGACGTCGATGATGCGGTCAATCGACTTGGCAGCAGAGCTGGTATGCAGGGTGGCGAGCACCAGGTGACCGGTCTCGGCGGCGGTTAACGCCAGCCGGATAGTTTCGAGGTCACGCAGCTCGCCGACCAGAATCACGTCCGGATCCTCCCGCAGGGCACTTTTGAGTGCCCGGGCAAAGGAGCGAGTCGAGGCCCCGACCTCGCGCTGGCTGATGAGCGACTTGGCTGAAGGATGCACAAACTCCACCGGATCTTCGACCGTCAGGATATGGCGCTTAAAATGATGGTTGATGTAATGAATCATCGCCGCGAGTGTAGTGGATTTTCCCGATCCGGTGGGGCCGGTCACCAGCACAAGACCTTTATGCAGATGGCACAGCCGACGCAATATCTCTGGTGCTTTCAGATCTTCCAGCGATAGAATCTTCGTCGGAATCGTCCGAAAAACTGCCGCTGGCCCGCTTATGGTATGATAGGCATTGACCCGGAACCGCATCTGATCTGCAAAGGCGACGGAGAAATCAAGCTCCATGTCACGCTCATACTCGCTGCGTTGCTGCTCGGTCATGATGGCGTAGATCATCTGCTTCGCCTGATTCGCATCCAGCGGAGGCATTTCAATCGGCATAATATCGCCGTGGATACGTAAAATCGGTGGGTTTCCCGTCGATAAATGTAGGTCAGACGCCTTGTTCTTGTGAGCGGCAACAAGAAGATCGGTAATTTCCATTGAGAGTCTCCCAGGTTGTTAATACCCTAGAGCAGAGTGGTAAATTTTACGTTAACTACCGCTGATCATTGTGGTCGACGCCGTCTGCAGATAGGTTAGACGGTTTTGAATTTCAGCCACCGGCACTGGTACAGATTCGCCCCGAAGCGAGGCATCAATGAGCAGCTGATACAGAGCAATGGCATCGGCGCGTTGCTGCTGGCGATCCATCATCACCGCAAGGTTGTATTTATAGACAAGATTTTCGGGCGAAATCGCAATCGCGCGCAGCATTTCCCTGCGGGCTAATCCAGGTTCACCGAGTTTTTCATAAAGTAATGCAATCTGGGCGATCAGTGGGCTGAAATCAGGGTTGCGCTCAGCCAGTTTTTGCAGCTCGTAAAGTGCCGGCTCCGGAGACTCGGCGCTGATAAGCACCAGATAATTATTGAGCGCTTCACGGTGATGCGAGTTAATCTTCAGCAGCGCCTCGTAAAGTAGCCGCGCTTTGTTCGCCTCGCCGGCGCGCTGATAGGTCGCCGCCAGACCGAACAGTGCATCCTGATTTTGTGGATTGACCGCCAGAATGGATTGATAGATCTCCACGGCTTGTTCGCTTTCCCCCGCCATTAATGCTTCGTAGGCGCGGTTTAACTCATAGGGCTCATCGAGCTTTTGACGGCTGATGGTGATTTTGATGCCGGCGGAAGCATAACTGGCTTCTTGCTCCAGTTTTGGCCGCATCGCCTCTACCTCCGGACTGACACGTTGTATTGAAGTGCGGGTGACAGGCTTGG
>JAJTIB010000029.1 GCA_021300075.1 Rickettsiales bacterium | reverse complement strand
TGGCGCAAACGAAATCAGGTTCCGCGACCCCTGGCCCTTGAAGGACCCGCGACTCGAAGCGCTCCCGTGCCTGGGCTCCGACGTGGCCCGAACAGGCGTTTCGCCTGATGATCGGGCATCGGGAAGGGACGAAATGGCGCGAGGTCCGACGTCGACTAAAGGCGGCTCAAGCGGCCCTAGTTTAGGATGCGGTGACGCTCGCGACAAACCGGGGTGAGGACAAGGACGCGGATCGTGTCCCACCGCGTGGTGTAACTGCGGCGGTGTGGTCACCGCGTTCTCCGGCTTCGGGCGGGGCGCGGCATCGCTGACCGTAAACTCATCACCAACGATACCTCGATTGCCAGGAACATTGTCTAGTTTAGTATTCAGCATCTCAGTATCGGCGTCGAACTCTGAGCTGATGGGTACCCTCGCGATGAACCGAGGACATTTAAACTGAGACTTAGCAAGGGCGACGTTAAGTGCGGCCTGCCGGCGCGCCATATAAGCGTTTGTGGTTTCCCATTCCGACTTGGCGGTCACAGGGACCCCATTTAGGACCCTAAAGAGTGCCGCGAATTGGGTCGTATCTACGATCAAGGGCGTATTAGAGGAGCAGTTGATCGCAGGGAGCGGGGTTTGAGCGACGACATCCTTCGACAGGGCAGACGCCGCCCAGGGGGTAGCTAGAACCGCGACGAGGAGCCCGAGCGCCTTGTGCAAAAACCATCTGTTCGCGGTCATCTTGTCCTCCAATTGGCCTGCCTCCGAGGGGTGATCCAATGGCAATGCTAGTGCATAGCGACAAGTGCGTCGCTGTTTAGTAGTACAACGCTTCCCATTTAGGCTCGCCGGGCCGGTCCAGCGAAAAGACTAAGAAGAAGTTCGCCAAGCGCGACGCCTCGAGCACGGAGCCCCCACCGGATTAGAGAGAGAACTTGGTGAGCACGTCGGAAACTCGGCGCTCGCTGGCGCGGCCCGAGGATAGTCGGCCGGCTCCGAGGCCGGTGAGGCTGACCCTACCACAATGACTTGTTAGCCCTTGCCCAGGTCCACGACCAAGTCTGATTCGACCTGGGTGCCGGTGCGCGAGGGGCCACCCCACCAGTCCCCACAGAAATTTCTCTCGCATTAGCACCGCGGATTCTTGTGCCGTTAAGCGCGACAAGACGATGCAATTCAGCAGCGATCATCTGCGCCGCGCGGGCGCCAGCGTATTGCCCAGGTTACTCGCCTCTTTCGTCGTACATCGAGCAAGACCTCAAGCGACACACGCTACCGAATAATCTGGTGTGCCAGACCAAATCAGTCGGTACATCGCACCTTGCACAACCGACTGCACAACGTTCGGACGTAGAGCTGCGATGCAGGTGCCACTCGAATGGCGTACGGAAGGGTATATGATGCCGTTGAGATCCGCCGCCCGCGCTTGAGTAGCGACGACATTGCCTGCGGGGTATCCGATGGCTGGGTCTGGATCGAGACAGGCATGGCTCTGCTTCCCGCGCAGATCAACGAACACGCCTGCCATGCTTGCAAGCATTTCGCTATACTCCACCACCGTGTTGAAGTCGTTCGCGTCGGCCAAGGCCGTTGTCAGATGAAACCCGACTTCTGCGATGCAGGTCTCGACCGCCAGCGCTGCGTACCAGGCGCCACGATCGGACGGGTTGAAGCGCATGATCTGGCGTGGCTTGGCATAGGCAAAGCTCGCATTGATAAACTTGCCGTGGGCGACCCCGTGCAACAGCTCGGTTGCAGGCAGGGAAGCCGTGCCACGGTCCTGGGCCACGAGCCTGCCGCTCGTGGCCCCTTCAATCTCAGCAAGTTGATCGAGTTCTTCTCTATTGTCAGCTAGCGGCGTCATGACCGCCTCGCGCAGACGTGCACTTGAGACGAGGCGAATAGTGCGCTGGAAGGCTTCCCGTAATGTCGGCAGCGGAAAAGCCGCTATCTCGTCAGAGGCCGCCACGCAGCGCGTCAATGTATTGCCGGGTTTCAATCATCCGCGGAATGCCCCCACCGATCATCGCGGCGATCGGCGATTGGCGCGCAAAGATGGGGCCTCGATTAGGCAGTGACGGCCAGCGATCCGCCATCCCGTCAGCAAACAGCAGATGGAGCCCCTTGAAGATGCCGATAAGCGCCGACGCGCGGGTCAGCTGATCTTGGTTGAGCACGCCGTCCCAGCGACCAGCCTTGATGCGGTCCCATGTGCTTTCCGAAACGCCCAGCAAGGCGGCAGCATCCGCATTGCCGAAACCCCAGGCGGCGGAGAGGCGGACGACCGCCTTCGCCGCAGCGCCCGTCAAGCGTCGCCGGTCAGATTCACTGGCAAAAGTCTGAAGATCCGATGAAGCACCGCGAGGGCGCTCCAACTCAAACATACCCTTCATTTCGCACCTCTTGATGCTTTATGTCGCATCACATGGTGCGAATGTCAAGGTTGCACGGTTCTCATTGATTTTCATAACAGCTTCAGATTCCACGCAATGACATTGATCGACTTAGTGCAGGCAAGAATGACCGACTTTGGGATGCAGCTATCGTTCCCGACCCAATCCTCGGATGACGGCTATCGGCGAGAGCAGACGCTCCAGCCTTGTACGGATTCCGTCGTCGAGCGGCCAGGGCTGGGCCGGCAGCAAAACGGCAGCTCGCCGCACAAAATCGGCATGCGGTCATACCAGTCTGTCCAAGCAACGATCGCGAGCAAGCGATCGAATGACCCCTCCCGCGCCCTGGCGGCCGATCAGCACACGATAAACAACGTCCACAGCGCCGTACTCCTCCGGCGGGGGCCGCCTTGATGGCCGGTGGCAATTTCGGTGGATGTCAAACTCGATTTTCTGAGCGACACTCAACCTGGGCGGCAAGAACAACTCTTGCACGAGACGATAGGGGGGCGCGGTGGTTGGCATTTTGAGGGGAGCGGCGGTCTCTGCCATTGGGGCGATGCTGCTAGCTGGCTGCTCGAACCCGAAATCAACGGTCATCCCGGCCGAGAGCGCTAAATGGGACACCATCGCGCCTAGCGTTCAGAAGCTGAAGGACGAGGATCGCCGGCTCGCTGCGGCGTACATGCTCCGAATGTCGTTAGGCGGCGCGTTCGGTGCGAATGCCGGGATTCCACCTGGCACCACAATCGGTCAGGCAATCGAAAATCAAAAGAAGTTCGAAGCCGACCAGAAGGTAGCCGAGGCGCAGGCGGCGGCCCTCCGCGCGAAGGTGCTGGCTGAGCGTCAAGCAGCCGTGGCCAGGATTAGTAACGCCGTGCAAGTTGTGTTGGCCGACAAGACGGTGATCCCGGAGAACATCTATGCGGGCCGCTATAGCGCCAGAATCGGCATGCAGATTGCAATACAAAACAAGTCTTCCAAGGCGATCACTGGTGTGAAAGGCGTCTTCGATTTCCGCGATCAATTCGGCTCGCCGATTATGACGCTGAAGCTCTCCATGGACGAAGATGTGCCGGCGGGTGGGCAGCGCCTCATCTCCGGCTACGGCATGGACATCAACGAGTACATGGACGACCACAACAAGCTGGCGAACACCGAGTTTTCCAGGATGAAGGCGACCTTCACGCCTGAGGCAGTCGTTTTCGCAGATGGGTCCACCCTGGCGGCTCCAGAGCTTCCGGAAGGACCATGAGGATCGGGTTGGGCTAATGGTCGCGTTTGGCGCTCGCGGGCTGTAATCCGCCTGAGACGGGAGATGCAAACATCTGCGTCCGACCCCTGCGCGAGGAATCACAAGCAGCGGACACATCAGGCGAGTTGAGGGCTAAGGATTGCGTCCATAGGTCAGCATGCAGGCTTTCGTCATCTCGAGATGCGGCTGATCTCGTAGCAGAAGCCGCGGTTTACGACTGCGAAGGCACCCTTCCGGGGATGAGGCTGGAACGCCCCAAAAGGGTTCCCGAGATGGCACGAGCGATCTCAGGAAGGCTCGGCAAAGACGAGGCCTGGGCTGCTGCGATGGAGCAGAGAAGTATCTCCTCCGGGAAGGAGATAGGCTTAGAAGCAAAGGCTTATGAGGACCTTCGCGCTGCGGCCTTATTCAGGGTGGTTCAGGCCAGAGCGGGAAAGTGCAGTCCCGACGTTTAGAGCGGCGATTGAGGGTCGAAAACCCACGCCCTTGAGGGGTTCAAAACCCCTGTTTTCGAGATTTTCTAGAGACGCGCTGGCTGAGCCAGACCTAAGTCATTGATTTAATGGCGCACCCGACACGATTCGAACGTGTGACCTGTGCCTTCGGAGGGCAACGCTCTATCCAGCTGAGCTACGGGTGCGTCTTCAGCGGAGGGGCCTTCTAGCCGAAAGGCGGGCGGCTGGCTACTGCGACGAGACGCTGGCGCGGAACTCGCGTTCGGCGAGGGGGCGGGACGGGGCCATCGGCGGCCCTTAGGTCGGAGACAGCGGCTCGGGAAAGGTTTGCATTCAACGGAATCCGGAAAGCCGTTCATTCGTCCTGCTCAGGAGTCGCGGTCAATTCAGCCTGGATCCGTGTTGGGTTTGCGCTGCCTCAAGGTGGTCCGAAGAGGAATTGGGGAGATTTCCGATCTGATGGACGCAAACACCCCGGCAGCCCTGAACCGAAAGCTTTCGGCCTTCGTCGCCTTGTCAGAGGCCGAGTTGGGCGTTCTGGACCGTCTCCAGCACAGGCGCCGGAGGTTCGCCGCCGGTCACGACCTGGTCCAGCAGGGGCAGGCCCCGAAGAGCGTCTATCTCCTGACGTCCGGGTGGGTGTGTTCCTACAAGATCCAGGCGGACGGAACGCGGCAGATCGTCGACTTCCAGGTCGCCGGGGACTTCCTGGGTCTGCGCAGCCTGCTCCTCCGCACCTCGGACCACAGCTTTGAACCCGTCGTGGACAGCTATGCTGCGGAGGTGTCCGCGGGCG
>JAJTIB010000126.1 GCA_021300075.1 Rickettsiales bacterium | reverse complement strand
GTGGTGGTGCGTGTGCCTTCCACATCCAGCAGATCATCGGTAATTTGAAACGCCAGACCAATATCATGGGCGTAGCGCGAAAGCCGCGCGCGCATCGCATCCGGCGCTTTGCCCAAGATCGCTCCGACCTCGCACGATACCGCGAATAATTCACCCGTCTTAAGGCGTTGCAGGCGGATGATTTCATCGACTGCCATAGATTGATGCTCAGCGTCAATATCCATCATCTGGCCGCCAACCATGCCGCGCACACCGGCCGCACGCGCCAGCGAGCGAATCAGCTCGCAGCGCACGCTCGGGTCGGGATGAACGCCCGGATGGGCGAGGACTTCAAAAGCGTAGGTCAGCAGGGCATCGCCCGCGAGAATCGCCGCCGCCTCGCCAAACTGCTTATGGCAACTGGGCTTGCCGCGGCGAAAATCATCGTTATCAATCGCTGGCAAATCGTCGTGAATCAGCGAATAGGTATGGACAAATTCAATGGCTGCCGCTGTTGTCATCGCCGCCTCGGGATTGACGCCAAAGAGCTTCGCACTTTCGACGGTGAGGAATGGGCGCAGGCGTTTACCACCCGCAAGCGCCGAATAGCGCATTGCTTCCATCACCTTCACCTCGCCGCTGGGCGGAGCGGTTGTTGCATCCTCCTCCACACGGCTATGGAGCGAGATCACTTTATTAGCGACTGCAAGTGGGCTGGGTAAAAGCTCGTCCATTACCCGATCGAGTTTTTCGGAAATTTCGGCAAGGGCTTTTTGCAGATGCGCGGCCATGGTTATTCCTTTGCGGCAAATGGGGTAAGGCGCTGCGAACCATCGGCAGCGCGGGTGAGCTCCTCAACGCGCATTTTTGCCTCACTCAGTTTTTTGAGGCAATGGTCACGCAAGACCACGCCGCGCGTGTAGTCGGCGATGGATTTTTCGAGATCCATCTGGCCGGATTCAAGCCCACGCACAATCTGTTCGAGCTCCTTGAGTGCCTGCTCAAAGCTGAGCGAGCTTTGGGCATCGGGCGTGGCGCTTGGGGGTTTTACCATGGGATTCTCACGGAAATTTAAGCAGCCACCATACGCATTTTCATCTCATGAATCAACGACGAATCGCGCCGCGCGCCTACTTCTTCTGATAACGCGCCCACAGATCCGGGCGGCGGGCGCGGGTGACGGCAACAGCCGCGGCCTTACGCCAGGCGTCAATCTGTGCGTGATGGCCGCTAAGCAAGGTCTCGGGTACAGCGCGGCCTTCCCACAAGGCTGGTTTAGTATAATGCGGATATTCGAGCAGATGCTGATAGCTGCCCATGCCAAAACTTTCCTCGCCCAGGCTGGCTTCCTTGCCAATCACACCCGGCAGGAGCCGAACACAACCATCCATCAGTGCCATGGCGGGGATATCGCCGCCAGTCAGCACGAAATCGCCCAGGGAAATCTCTCGCGGCTGATGCTTTTCTATCACGCGCTCATCCACCGCCTCGTAACGGCCACAAAGCAAAATCACCGGAGCAGCTACCAGCTCGCGCAGCAGAGGCTGCGTCATAGCTTCACCGCGCGGGCTGAAATGAATCAATGTTGCACCCGGATTCTGTGCGCGGGCGGCGAGAACCGCAGCATCCACCACCTCGGGTTTCAGTACCATGCCCGCGCCGCCGCCATAGGGCGAATCATCCACCTGCTGATGACGGCCAATGCCATAATCGCGCAGATTGAAAAGATGCAGTTGCCACAGGCCATTTTTGAGTGCCTCGCCAGTCAGCGATTCGCCCAAGGGGCCCGGGTACATCTGCGGCATCAGGGTGATGAGGGATACCTGCCAGGGCAGACTCACGGGCGGTCTCCTTCGATTATGTCGGGCGGGACAATGGTCAGAACGCGGCGCGCCGCATCGCGCTCAGGAAAATTCGCCTGGGTGAAGCTATACATTTCCTCACGGCCATCAGCCCTTATGATTTCAAGAATATCGCCGGCGCCGAAATTATAGACCTGCTTCACCGTGCCGAATGTCGCGCCGTCTTTGCTCACAACTTTCATGCCAAGCAAATCCGCAATGTAAAGCGCATCGTCCGTATCTGATTCAGGCAGGGCTGAGCGCGGCACACCGAGTTTTCGGCCTCGCCATAACGCCGCCTCATCACGGGTTTTAAGGCCGTCGATGCTGACGATGAAGCAACCCCCGGCCTCACCACCAAGGCTCAAGGAAACGGGGGTTCCCGCCTCATCATAAAGAGGCTTGAACTTGGCAAATCCCGTCGGCGGGGTGGCGAAGGACTTCACTTTCACGCGACCATTCACGCCATGCGGCGCGGTGACAACCGCCAGACAAATGAAAGGGTCAGGACGTACCATCGGCCGGCCTTCAAGCGGCCGGAGCAGCTTCCTCAGACGCGGTGGCAACTGGGGCAGCTTTGGCTTCTGCTTCCGCCGCTGCGGCTTTTTCACGGCGCGTCAGCTTATCCGCTTTTTTGCGGGTTTTCTGGGGCTTTCCGGCGACATCCGGCTTGCTGGTAATACCCAGACCATGAAGGATAATTGCCACCCGATCGGATGGTTTGGCGCCAACCCCAAGCCAGTATTTGGCGCGCAAGGTATCGCACACGAGGCGAGCGGGATTATCTTTCGCCATCAAAGGGTTGAATGTACCCAATTTCTCGATGAAATCACCATCGCGCGGTTTGCGGCTATCGGCCACCACAATACGGTAAAAGGGTTTTTTCTTCGCGCCTGCGCGCGACAGACGAATCACGGTTGCCATAGTTAACTCCATCTTTCGGTTGAGCTTGATTGCCCATATGACCCAAGAAGCGGCGGGTTTTAACCATATTGTCACACAAATGGCAACCGGAATCTGATAAATTTCCGGGATATGGAAATTGCGCCAGACAATCAGACCACCCTGCCCGGTTTTGACCTACCCCAAAACCCACCCGCCACAACGGTTGATGCGGCAAGTATGTCCTATAACCCCCACCAGTCGGGACAACTTAACCGCTTTCAAGAAATTCAATTTATTAATGCTGCATTACACCCCTTTATTCATCAATCAACATCATCAGGGAAAGACCAGCGTAAAAGAGGAGAAACCAAGGCCGAAAAAACGACCCATAAAATTCATTTGATTCGACGGCTTGAGCAATTGAACAAAAACCGCCCGCGCAACATGCAAGATTCGGATTTTCACTCCACTGAACATTTGATTACGGCCCTTAAAGAAATTTCTAAGGCCGCGCACTCTGAACAAAGCCCAGAATCGCTCCGCCGTAAATGCACAGAAAAAGCTGAAGAATTGGGTATCTCGGATGAAATATTTTTTCCCAACCACCACAAATCTATGCATGATTTTGCAACACCATCCAACAAGGAATATTCCCCGGCGCTGCTATTGGGGCAAGAAATTGTCACCCGCATTCATGAAAAGATTCACGCCAACGCCGTCCTGATTCAACCTCGCTACCCGCAAATAGACCAAACCAATATAACGGCGCTGGTAGATTATTTTGATCGCCCGAAAGTGAAAAAGAGCGGTGAAGAAGCAAGGGCGATGACGCTATTGCAGCAGCTCGCCGCAGCTTACCGCGATGAGCTTCCAAAACGCGGGGTTTTATTCGGGTTTGAGAAGCTACCCAGCACTGTTCGCCTGTTAAGAGGCATTCTTTACACAGATGCGGTTTATACTCTGGCCGAAACGTTACAGCGCGAGGTGATTGACGCGTTTCATAAAATTGAAAAATCACGCAATGGTCTGGCCAATAGAACTTGGGAGGAATATGGAAACCAGATCTTCAGTGAAAAAATTCAAAGATTGGTAGATGCGTGCGAGGCGAGCATTGATGCTATTAAGCCCGCAATTGAGCCCTCAGACCTTGTCAAAAATGCCTGGAGGGGTTTGCGCGAAGCAGATAGTCTGGAAATAATTGAGGGTATTACCAAGCAATTACGGTTGAACAGTCTTGAATATGTGCTGGGCAGCAAACACAAGAAAAAGCTCACAACCCAAGTTCTACAGGCATTGAACGGGGACATGGAATCCATGAAGAAGACTCTGCAAAGAGATATTCGCGATAAGGATGCGGGAAGACTCCGAGGAGAAATTGATTATTTCAACCCTCTGGCTGATGGATTTGGGAATTCGTCACAATCTAAAACGCTGCATTTACTTTATAATGCCTGTTGGTCGGCGGTGGCAGGTAAGATGGAGAAGGCTGTAAAAAACCGCGCGGCCATGCTCGCGAATCCTGAGATAAGCGCAGAGACAGGCGAAGATACATCACAAGCAAAAATAAAATTTGATAAAACTAACATTCACGCTGGAGCTGGTGGCGCGCATCGCTGACGCTTAAAACGCGCTACCCACCCAGCAGTTTTTTCATTCCCGCCATCTGGCCGAGCATGCCCTTGCCGCCCAGTTTTTTCATCTGTTTCATCATGGTTTCCATCTGCTGATATTGTTTCAAGAGCCGGTTAATTTCCTCGACCTTGCGCCCTGAACCTTTGGCAATGCGCCGCTTGCGCGAGGCATTGAGCAGCGAGGGGGTGGCGCGCTCGGCCGGCGTCATCGCCAGAATCAACGCTTCCAGATGTTTGAGCAGTTTTTCACTAGGCATGTTATCGCCGATTTTTTCCTGCATCCGCGCAGCACCCGGCAACATGGCAAGCATGCCGCCAAGCCCGCCCATTTTTCCAATCTGGCGAAGTTGCGCGAGCATATCGTTCAAATCAAATTTTCCGGACTGAAATTTCTTAAGCGCCGCTTCGGCATCTTGCGTATCCATCGCTTCCGCCGCGCGCTCGACCAGCGCCACAATATCGCCACGATCGAGAATCCGGTCGGCCATTCGCACCGCATCAAACGGCTCGAAATCATGTAATTTCTCGCCGATTCCCGCGAATTTAATCGCCTGCCCCGTCACCGCGCGCATGGAAAGAGCGGCCCCGCCCCGCCCATCGCCATCAAGCCTTGTGAGAATAATACCGGTGACACCCACCGCGTCATGAAACTGGCGGGCGATATTCACCGCGTCCTGCCCCGTCAAAGAATCGGCCACCAGCAGGGTTTCAATGGGACTAGCCAGTTGTTTGACCTGCTGCAGCTCGGCCATCAATTCCGCATCCACATGCAGGCGCCCGGCCGTATCCAGCAGCAGCACGTCATATCCGCCGCGCCGCGCTGCCTCAAGCGCCCGGGCAGTGATGGCGGCGGGCTTCTCGCCCGGTTCGATCGGCAAAGCATCTACCGCCACCGTTTCGGCCACGCGGGCGAGTTGCTCCTGTGCCGCCGGGCGGTAAATATCGAGCGAGGCAACCAGCGTTTTCTTGCGGCGTTTCTCGCGCAAATACAGGGCGAGCTTGCCGGTGGAGGTGGTTTTGCCTGAGCCCTGCAACCCGCAGATAAGCATCACTGCCGGGGGTGTTGTGGCGAAATTGAGCGTATCTGCATAGCTCCCATCGCGTGCTGGAGCCTCGCCACCTAATAAGTCTATCAGTGCTTCATGCACGCGCTTGATGACCATCTGCCCAGGCGCAACGCTTGCGATAATCTCACTCCCCACCAGATTCGTGCGGAGATTGGCAGTAAAATCCTTCACCACCGGCAACGCCACATCCGCCTCTAAAAGCGCCATGCGAACCTCGCGCAGCCCCGCATCGAGATCCGCTTCGCTTAGCGTGCCGCGGCGGGTCAGACCGTCGAAAGTTGTACGCAGGCGTTTAGAAAAAGATTCAAACATTGTCACCGAATTGTCATGAAGCTGTCATCACACTGTCACGGTAATGTTATAGGCTATAATCTTCGAGAAACAAGGGGTGAGCTACCATGACTGCAGAACAACCTAAAACGAAGATTAATACCAAAAGCGCGCATATCGCGCAGCAAGAACTCATTGCAAAAACTAGCGCATTTACAGCGGAGGGTGGCGCTTGGGAAAAACTTTTGAATGCGAAGAAATCTCTAGAAAACAGCATAAAAGATGTTCACGAAGATTTTAAAACTCTTGGCTGGATTGACTCAACCGAATCGCCAGTCGCCGATTCATTAATAGTGAATAGGCTGATCGGCCATTATGGTCTTGGGGCAGAATTTGGGAATGGTCCTGGAGGGTTTTTGAGTTATTGGAAGAACAATCTTCGATTGGGGGGCAAGAAATATGCAACCCCGATACTGACGCGTGTGCTGCAGGAAAAAAGCCAAGGCGCAAAATATGCTAACAACCCAAACAACCCATCCGGAGTCGGAGAAGACGAAAGCGTAGCCGCGGCCTGGGGGCGGATTGCAGACGATATTGACAGGTGGCTCACGGCCAACCGCGAAACTATACCCGCCGCAAAACGGGAAACAATACAGCAACAGCTCAGTGACTATCTCAACGCGCTGCCACCGGTCATAAGTTATATCGCAGAAGCGCAATCATTGGCTAAAATCTTGAATCCATCGGCAAGCCTCAGCCATACCCGCTGACTAACGCTTGACAAGCACCGCAAAATGGCGCACATAGCCGAGCCCACGTGTATGTGAGCGCAAGAATTCGAGGAAGAGGCAGGTTATGAATATCGTACAGCAACTGGAAGCCGAGCAACTGGCAAAACTTCAAGCAAATAAACGCGTAGATGCGTTCAAGGCCGGAGATGTCGTGCGCGTCAACGTCAAAATCGTCGAGGGCAATAACGAGCGTGTTCAGGCTTTTGAAGGCATGGTCATTGCCCGCAAGAATGCTGGCACCAACTCGTCTTTCACTGTGAGAAAAATGAGTCACGGCGAGGGAGTTGAGCGTATTTTTCCGCTCTTTTCACCGCGCCTTGAGTCGGTTGAGCGCGTACGCGGCGGTGCAGTCCGCCGGGCGAAACTCTATTATCTGCGCGGGCGCACGGGACGTGCGGCGCGGATTAAAGAGCGCATCGAGCTGACGGGTACGGGCGCAGGCGCAGCTGAGACAGCGGCAGCGGAGTAGGTTTTAGGGTTCAGTTTATAGGTTTTAGGAGCCCGATTCCGGTAGTGTAGCGGTTAAACCGTATTATCCCCCTGCTCGGATGTGCATAAATTTAACCCTGCGCTAATAAACGCTGAAACCTACAACCTAAAACCTAACACCTGCAAACCATGACCCAGAAACCCCGCACCCTCTACGATAAAATCTTCGAAAGCCACCTCGTTCACGAAGCGGCGGATGGCACCTGCCTGCTTTATATCGACCGGCATCTGGTGCATGAAGTCACCAGCCCTCAGGCGTTTGAGGGCTTGCGCGCGGCCGGGCGGAAAGTGCGCCAGCCCGCAGCCACACTGGCTGTGGCGGATCATAACGTGCCCACCACGCGCGACCGCCTGCAGGGCATCAAGGACGAAACTTCACGCATTCAGGTGCAAACACTCGAGGATAATTGCCGCGAATTCGGCGTGCGTTATCTGAAAATGGATGATGCGCGTCAGGGCATCGTGCATATCGTGGGGCCAGAGCAGGGCTTTACGCTGCCGGGTGCGACCATTGTCTGCGGTGACTCCCACACCTCTACCCACGGGGCGTTTGGCGCGCTCGCGTTTGGGATTGGCACGAGCGAGGTAGAGCATGTGCTCGCCACCCAGACCCTCATTCAGAAACGCGCGAAAAACATGCGGATTACGGTGGAAGGCGCGTTGCCCCCGGGTGTCACCGCGAAGGATGTGATTCTGGCGATTATCGGCAAAATCGGTACCGCAGGCGGCACGGGCTATGTCATGGAATATGCCGGTTCCACCATCCGCGCCCTCTCCATGGAAGGGCGGATGACCATCTGCAATATGTCGATTGAAGCGGGCGCGCGCGCCGGGCTGATTGCGCCGGATGAAAAAACCTTCGCTTACCTCAAAGGCCGCCCGATGGCGCCTGCGGGGAAAGACTGGGAACAAGCCATGACGTACTGGCGAACCCTGCCAACGGATGCGGAAGCCACATTTGACCGCGAAATCCATCTGAACGCTGCCGAGATCGCCCCGCAGGTGAGCTGGGGCACCAGCCCGGAGGATGTATTACCCATTACCGGCAGCATCCCTTCGCCTCAGAACGTGTCGGAAAACCGCCGCGATACGCTCTTGCGCGCGCTCGATTATATGGGGCTGGCGTCTGGCACAAAACTCACCGACATACCGATTGATAAAGTCTTTATCGGCTCTTGCACCAATGGGCGGATTGAAGATTTGCGCGAAGTTGCCAAAATCGCTCAGGGTCGCACCGTTGCTGCCAATGTGAAGCTCGCCATGATTGTGCCAGGCTCCGGCCTCGTCAAACAACAGGCCGAAAAAGAGGGCTTGGATAAAATTTTCACCGCCGCCGGGTTTGAATGGCGCGAGGCGGGCTGCTCGATGTGCCTTGCCATGAATAATGACCGACTAAGTCCGGGCGAGCGTTGCGCCTCGACCTCCAACCGAAATTTTGAAGGACGTCAGGGCCGGGGTGGCCGGACGCACCTGATGAGCCCTGCCATGGCTGCCGCCGCTGCGATCAAGGGAAAACTGGCGGATGTAAGGGATTTAGCATGACCACCGAACCATTACGCACCCCCGCCATTGCGGCCGCCCGCGCCTACGAAACCCTCCCCGCCTGGCAAAAAGCCATGAGCCTTGCCGAAGCCTTGTACGCCGCCACGGAAGATTTCCCCGCGCGTGAGCAAAACGGTCTGGCGCTTGTGCTGCGCCAATCCGCGACCTATGTCGCAAGCGCCATCGCCGCCGGCAGTGCCGGGCGGGATGAAGAGGATATCACCGATTATTACCGCGAGGCGCAATCAGCACTAGCCGAAGTTGCAACCCAAGTGGCCCTCGCCCAGCGCCTTGGATTAATCAACAAGGACTCTGACGTAAACGCCGCGATCGACGAACTTACGAGGCTATTGATTGGTTTGCAGCACGGACTTAAAGTTAAAGCAAAAGACGATGAGCGCCGCGCACGTGACGAAGCGCGCGCCGCGCATGCGCCGCGCCCCGAAGCGCGTGACGAGCGCCCACGCCGCGACTTCAAACCGCGGGAAGATCGTGGTGATCGCGGCGGCGATCGCCCCTACCGCAAGCCCTTCGTCAAACGTGACGATGGGCGCGGCGAAGAACGCCCGCACCGTGAGTTCAAGCCGCGCGAAGATCGCGGCGGCGACCGTCCGTACCGCAAGCCCTTCGTCAAACGTGACGATGCACGTGGCGAAGAACGTCCGCGCCGTGAGTTCAAGCCGCGCGAAGATCGCAGCAGCACTGGTGGCGGCGACCGCCCCTACCGCAAGCGCGAGGAAGGCGGCGACCGCCGTGGCTATGCGGGCGGCAAGAAACCCTATGCCAAGCGCGACTTCAGTGGCAAGCCCAAGCGGCGGGATTAAATATGCAGTGGCTTTTGAACCTGATTCTGGCGATTTTTGACCGCCTTTTCGCACGGGCGCGTCGGCAGGAGGAATGGGACGCCAGGTTCACTGAGCCACCGGCGGATAAAAAAGGGGTGCTGC
>JAJTIB010000185.1 GCA_021300075.1 Rickettsiales bacterium | reverse complement strand
GGGCCTGGGCGCCCAGTTCGGCGTGATCCTGCCCTACGCCCGACGTCAGGAGCTTGAGGCTGACCGCATCGGTGTCGACCTGATGCGCAAGGCCGGCATGGACCCCGCAGCGGCGGTGACCTTCTGGGAGCGTATGGCGCGAGCGGCGCGCAGCCAGGGTCGGCCCCCAGAGGTTCTCTCGACCCATCCGGCGGATGGTCGGCGTATCGAAGCGCTCGAGGCCGCGGTCGCAAACGGCTAGTCGCGAACGTCTCACTTGGTGTGGCGTCCAGGGCGGCCCTGGGTCAGGTTCGGGTGAGGAGAGGCACCTTGCGTTCAGAGACCGGACTGGCCGAACACCCCCGTCTTTGGGGTTCCCACGGCATCCGGAACACGGTGTAGCGCCATGGGGCTCCCGACAGGCGCGCGCAGAGCATAAGCCTTAGCTCGCAGGCCGTTATTTCAGGTCAGGCGAAGTTGCCGTCCTCATCTGGCCGTAGGAATTGAATCGCTACATGATCCATGGAATAGAGACCGCATGAGTCAAGCGGTGGGGGCCAGCTTATGCGCGAAGGGCGTGCGAACAAATGACGCTCATTCTTGATACCCGAGCGCCGATTATCGTCTTGGTTGCCCAGTTCAATCCCGCAATTTTCCAGCCAGCTTGGATCGCTCGCCATCTCTTTGACAAGAGCGAGGGCGAAGATATGCCGATTATGGAAATGATTGCGCAAAGCGGAAACCACATAGTCAAGTTCAGTTTCTTTGAGGGGGTCGCGCTGAATGTGGTGCCCGATCGCACAGAATTGTTCGCAATCGACGGCAAACCTCAGACATTCGAAAAGCTAGAAGAGATTCTCCTGAAGATGCTTGACGTGCTTCCACATACGCCGGTGTCGGCGATTGGGTGCAATCTGACATATGTGGACGATAACCCTAGCCGTGAATTGGCGGAACTCTTCGAGACCCGTGAGGCCTTAGAGGGCGAGGGCAAGCTCAACCTGCGGCAGAGTGGGGTTCAGATCCAGCGCGATGGAGCCGAAGTGCTGAACTTCAACAGAGTTATGACCGAGCAAAATGTGCAATTCACATTCAATTATCACCGCCCAGAAACTGAGATATCTTGCTACAAAGATTTCGTACCGGGTATGACGGATAGGTCTATTGCGCATAGCAAAACTCTTCTCAATTCATACTACAAATACGATAGCCATGAGGTAGTCGGCTTCATGGCAGAGTCACAGCAGAGGGATGTCGGTGATGTCGTTGAAAGCACCAATTGAAGTAAGGTCCTTCAAGTCAGGCAAGATCGCGGTTCACACCGCAACATTGACGGACGTTGCGACCGCTGATTTTGTTGGCGGATCACCAAAAATTCTGCACGTCATGAATGGCGCGGTAAAGGCGGTGTTTGTTCGCCAAGGCGGAAGTGATCTCCGCGAGGTCAATCGCGCACGGCATGGCTTGAAGGAACCAGAATTCGAATCGACTACTGCAAAGCCAGTTGACGTAACTCGCTAACCGGACGACTGCATGGCATGGCCGACGCAGCAAAGTTCGATTTCATTTTTGAAACGGCGGAGCGGCTTGATCGCACGCAGTTAAGGCAAGGTGACCTGCTTCAGCGGACGCCTGCCTTGGCGGGTGCTTTAGCTGAAGCTCACTCGTATTATGCTGATGCACATGATTACTCTCATTTCCTTGTCTTAACGCAATCTTGCGACCTCGTTCGCCGAAGCGACAAGGGATGCAAAAGTCGTTATATCACGATCTGTGCCGTGCGCCCTCTGGCGCTAGCCGTGAAGCGTGAATTTGAACAATACACCGCCCCACTTGACGGCTGCCCCGTCACAATAGGTGACCGCGAAAAGAAGCTACTTGCTCGCCAATTTCTCGAGCGTGTTGTAAATAACACTGTTGATGGGATTTTTTTCATTCCGCGTGGGGTCACTGACACTGTAGATGACCATCTGTGCGCGTTCCTGCTACTATCTGTTGCCCTTCGGGTAAATCACTACGAAGTATGCCTTTCTGCGAAAGTTGGGCAGGTCAAGGATATTTTCGCCGCAAAAATTGGCGCTTTGGCAAGTAATATTTATTCGCGGATCGCGACGCCAGATGTTCATGAAGAAAATGATCAGAAGTCAGTCAATGCTTTCATGGAGGGATTCTTTGAAGATCTGGGTTATCGAAGCGTTGCCTGGCTTTCTCCCTTCGAGCGAAGCAATTTGGAACAACGAATCCAAGAAGCTCTCAAGAAATCTGGCGGGAACTTAATTTCGGAACTAGAAGCAAAGTCGATAATTAAGTCTCTTCCAAATGAAGCAGATGCAATTGCAGATAGAGTTGTTGAGATTTTAGTAAAACGGAATATTATTGCTAACGACCCTCAACTTCATATAAAAATTCGGAACTTTCTTTTAAATGACCGCGATTATAAGAAGCTCGCGAATCGCTAAAACAATGTAAAAATCTGTA
Organism: Rickettsiales bacterium; assembly: GCA_021300075.1. Lineage (GTDB taxonomy): Bacteria > Pseudomonadota > Alphaproteobacteria > Rickettsiales > UBA3002 > JAFLDD01. Next base: position 2,226 of record JAJTIB010000185.1, on the reverse strand, counting down.
TCTATATATGGCGGTAATATGGAGTATGTTTTGGATTTCGTTATTCTGTGATTCCGAGAAGCTAGGCTCACAGAGCCATGAGGTCGCTCACTTTGACGAAAATTTTATCCTGTGATGGGCTGCGTCAAACTGATCAATCAGCCTTTTACGCCAATTTTTTTTGGGAAACTTACTTCGGAAAATCCGTATTTTCCGATGCCCAGTCAGTGAAAGTCGTCGTGAAAACAGTTCTGGATGCGCCGGTCGAACGCATCTGGACGGAGTTGAAGACGCCCGCATTGCTTCGGTTTGTGGCGGCGCCCCTCGTCATCTTCGATCTCATCGATTCCCCGAGCCTGCCCCTCCAGTGACGCGATGGACGCTATCTCGTCAGGATGCGGTTTCTGGGCCTGATCCCCCTTGGGCGGCAGTGGATCGTCACGTCGACGCCGCAGCCGGAAGATCACCCGCGGGGCGTGTTCCGCATTCGTGACAAGGGCGTGGGCGACATCGCCAAGGTCTGGGACCACCTGATCGTGATCGAGGCGCGACCTGACGGCCGAACCGCCTACCGCGATGAGGTGGAGGTCCGGGCGGGGGTCCTCACCCTTGGGGTCTGGCTTTTCGCGCAGGGGTTCTACCGGCATCGCCAGGCGCGCTGGCGGCGACTGGTCCGGCAAGGCTTTCGCTATCCTGGCCAGGGGGCCCGACGCCGCAACCCGGCGGGCGACTTGTGCGGTCCTGCAGGGCAGGGCAGGCTCCCTCCGGGTCGGGCTGACGGCCCGTGCAGAGGGCTTGGGCCATGGAAGCCGTGCGACTGATGATAGAGGAAGCCGTGCGACTGATGATAGACCTGCACGGAGAGGGGCCGCGCCAGGGCCCGGGGGGCGAGGCCGAGACACGGCTGGCGATCCGGATCGCGGGCCTTTCAGCGTCGCCCGACCTCCGGATCGCCGACGTCGGATGCGGAACCGGGGCCGCGACACGGGTGCTGGCCAGCGCCCTCGGAGCCCATGTCACCGCCGTCGACCTCGTGCCGGCCTTCCTGGCGAGCCTCCAGGACGCCGCGCAGGCTGCGGGCCTGGAAGACAGGATCCAGGTCCTCACCGGCTCCATGTCGGACCTTCCCTTCGCCGAGGGAGAACTGGATGCGATCTGGTCGGAGGGCGCCATCTACAACATGGGCTTCGAGGCGGGTGCCGCAGCCTGGCGGAAATTCCTCAAGCCCGGCGGCGTCCTGGCGGTCTCGGACCTGACCTGGCTGACGGAGGCCCGCCCCCCGGATCTGCAAGCCCATTGGGAGGCCGCTTACAGCGGGATCGACACGGCCTCGGCCAGGATGGCGATCCTGGAACGGCAGGGCTACGCCCCGATGGGGTATTTCGTCCTGCCGGAGGCCTGCTGGCTCGAGAATTACTACCGGCCCATGGAACAGCGCTTCCCGGGATTCCTCTCCAGGCACGGCGACACCCCGGCCGCGCGCAGGATCGTGGAGGCGGAAGCCCGGGAAATCCGCCTCTACGAGGACCACAGCGCCTATTTCGGCTACGGCTTCTACATCGCCCGGAAGACGGATGGCGATGCGGACCCGAAGCCCGGAGCGCCAGCCTGAGTCGCCGCAAGGGTCCGGCGCCGGAAGGAGGAGGGATGGACATCCGCATTCGCCGCGGGGCCAACGCGGACGTCCTGCAGGCCTCGCCGCCCGACGGGCCGACCCTCGCCTTCGAGACGCTGCACAAGGGTCCAGTCCCGCACGACGCCGTGCACTATTTCGTCGAGCGCGCCTTCGGCCTGGACCAGGGCTTCTGGGGCTTCGTCGCCAGGGGCCTCTCTCCGGACGACCTCCAGGCCCTGGCCATCGCCGGCGGCCACCCCAGCTCCTCCCGTGCCGCCATTCCTGACACGGGTATCATCCAGCTCCTCCAGGCCGAGCGCCTGGTGGAGGTCTTCGAGGCGGACCTGTGGGGCGGAGGGCAGGGGGCGGAAGCCGATCTCCTGGCCTTGGCCGAGGTGGCCTGCGCCACCTCGCATGTGCCCCTGCCGGCGGTCCCGGCAGGATCGGTGAGGCGGGTACAGTCAGACCTCCGGGCCTTCGCCAGGGCCTGGGCCGACCTGCCGTGGGCAGCATCGGGGCGCCGACCAGAGGCTCGCCCGGTTTCAGTTGAGTGGAATACTGGCGGTGCCCGACAAAACACGGGCCAGGGCGAGTTCGCGAGCGTGCTCGACATGGGCAGCCGCTGCTCGTTC
>JAJTIB010000174.1 GCA_021300075.1 Rickettsiales bacterium | reverse complement strand
CTGATGGCCGAGGTCAAAGCACCAGTTCTAATTTTCCACGGGACAGATGACGTCATCATACCTATCCAGCATGGCAGGGATGTTTATGCCGCCACCCAGGCGCCCAAACATCTGGTGGTATTTGAAGGCAAGGGTCACACGAATTTTGATGCGGAAGCACTGATTGCGGAAATCAAGAAATTGCTAACGCACGAATAAGTAAACGACGTCATACGGCGCGTTTTTAGCAGGTTCGGCACGGTAGCTCACACGGCTTGCAGGAACGCCCATGCGTTTGAGGCTGTTCATCACCGTTTGAGCATTCTGGCGCGCCGTGACCTCCCAGCCCGAATTCTGTTTAGAGTCAGCGCGCGTGGGAACGAAGGAAACCAGCTCAAACATCACCTGCGGCTTGACGGCCACTGCCTTAGACACCGCACCATAAAGCTGTTTTTCAAAGTAAACGCGCGGCTGGTTGAAGCGAATAATCACGAGCGGCTCCTGCTGTGCGGCGGCAAAGCCAGCAAAGGCAAGGATGAACGCCATGGCGAGTGCCATTATCCGTAGCTGCGGGTATCGCTTCATAAGGGTCATCTGGTAGCACGCTGGCGCAATGGATGCCAAGGAAAATCCCGCACAAATTCCCATACAAGAACCTGCACAACTTCGCGCTTGAGTTTTGGCGATGTCTTGGTTAGTTTGCGCCCTCTTTGCAAAAGAGAAAGGTCGTGTGCACCCGTAGCTCAACTGGATAGAGCACCTGACTACGGATCAGGAGGTTTGGGGTTCGAATCCCTCCGGGTGCGCCATACGATGCTTTGAATACATTCTCTATCTGGTCGAGTATTGACCCAGACACATAAGATGACTACTTAGACCCCTGAATCACTCTCAACGGAGCTTGTCATGAAAAGAACCTTACTGGCCCTGACGGCTATTACTGTTCTGACATTCCACGGCGCAGCGATGGCTGGTGAACGCGATGAAGTCGATGCCGCCTTTGCCGAGTGGCGTGCCGCTCTGTCCAGCGGCGAGGCAAAAAATGTTGTCCAGCTTTATGACGAGGACGCCACCCTCTTTGCAACGCTTGAGCCCAAACCCTTAACTACGCAGCGTGAGCGTACCAGGTATTTTACCACCCTCACCGCCAAACCAAAATTATCCGCCACTGTGAATCAGAAAAAAATTCAGATTCTGGATGACGAGTATGCGCTGGTGAGCGGTATTTATACCTTCCGTTTTGAACAGGACGGAAAGACAGTCGCCGTTCCGGCGCGTTATACTTTCGTCTATGAGAAAGAGGATGGCCGGTGGATGATCCTCGAGCATCACTCCTCCAAAGTGCCGCAATAGCCCCTGAAGCCACCCACTGCCCTAACATATCAATGAAGAAGCCCCGCATCCTATTCGGATGACGGGGCTTCTCGGTTACGGGGAACCAGAGTCCCCCTCTATGACCGAGTCAAGCTCCTCACTTGGACTCGGGTTTCATGTGCAGTTTACAAGAACGCTTGGACCATCAGGCGACGTCGCCCTGCCTCACACCTTGTAAACGGCGAATACGCTCCATTTCTTCTTTAATCAGAAGTTTTTGCTTTTTGAGGGTCTGCACCACCGAGAAATCCGGTGATGGACGTTGCGCTTCCTTGGTCAGCAGGCCTTCCAGCTTCAAATGTTTATCTTCAAGCATCGCAAGGTGAGTAAATAATGACATACCGAACTTTCCTTTTCTGATCCCATCAAGTGAGACAATTCCAGCGTTCGAAACAGGGGGTGCTTTTGCTGCGCCCGTAGTACCATCCGCCACTGATATTGAGGTTGAGGTTATGTTGTGCGGCGAGGACGAAACGGAAGAAACCGCGACGTTCTCGTCACGGGTTTATAAAAGCAAACTGGCCTTCTTATTGCAACCGAAACCTGAGTCAAGCAGAAATATATATTTTTGCGCGTAGCGTTGACTTTTTTATTTTGCCTACGGTTCAAACCGTTGCCCCAAAGTTACTTTATGGGCGTTTAAATAAAATGTGGGTAGAATTTGGCGACCTATTCGCCCTCATCAAATTTTCGAGCAATTAGCGCGGTGAGCGCGTCGAGCGCGGCCTGAGCGGCGGGGCCGTCGGCTGCCAGGTCAAGCTCTACACCGGTTTCCGCCGCCAGCATCAGCAAACCAAGGATGCTGGTAGCAGCCACACTCGCCATTGGCCCGCCGGCTTCTCCCGATTTGGGAAGGCGGGTAACACGCACCTGCGCGTCAAACTGGGTGGCGGTTTTAACCAGCTTGGCCGCTGCCCGGGCATGAAGGCCCTTGCGGTTCTGAATCAGCACCCTGGCGGTGAGAGTCATGCGCTCTGTTTCTTGAGCAGGTTGCTGGCGACGTTGATGTATTTTCGCCCGGCTTCCTGGGCGGTCAGTACCGCCGTCATGAGCGGCAGGCTCAAACGCACGCTGATGAGTTTAATGAGCATCGGCAGGTTGATGCCGGCGACTACCTCGACCTGGCCTTGAATCATCGCCGAGATGGCTAGGTTAGAAGGCGTGCCGCCGAACATGTCGGTAAGAATCACCACCCCTTTGCCCTGATCGACGTGCTTGATGGCAGCCAGAATGTCCTGACGCCGCCTCTCCATATCGTCTTCCGGGCCGATACAGACGGGAATCACATATTGCTGTTTACCCACCACATGTTCGGCGATGGAGATAAATTCCTTCGCCAGATCGCCGTGGGTGACGATAACGATGCCAATCATGTGTTTGCTCTAGCTTTACTCCGGCCGGCTGGCAAGGGTTTTGGCACTAATTGCGCGATGGTAGCCAATCTTGTGGTAAAACGCGACCTTCCTGCATCGCCTCTACCCAAAGCATCAGGCATTCGGCGCTGTGGGTAGCCACTGGATTCAGGGTGATGATAGGCAGGGTGAGCCCCAATAGCGTGGTGGTTTCCGGCTCCGGCAGGCGCTCGGGCGGCTGGGTCTGGCAGCGCACCACCAGATGCAGCGGATGCGAAGCCAGATGCGGTAAACGGACCAGCCCGAAACCCCGAAGCTCGATAATTCCCGCCAATGACGCAGGGGGTGAGGCAACCAGCAGACCGCCCGCAGTACTCAAATGCACTTCGTCATCAGCAATCAATTGTCCGCCACGGGTAATGAGCGCCGCAGCAAGCGTCGATTTGCCGCTGCCCGACTCCCCCAGCAGCAACAGACCTGAGTCGCCTACCACCAGCGCCGTTGCATGATATAGGGGGTTTGTCACTTACGCCGCGACAGCTTCAGGATCCACCCAGGAGATATTCCCGTCCTCGCGCCGATACACCACATTAAGCCGCCCATGCGCCAGATTGTAGAACAGCAGGGCCGGCAAATGGGCCAGATCCATTTTCATGACCGCATCGCGCACGGTCAGAGTTTCAATCGCTGCCATTTTCTCGGCAATTACCAGCGGCGCACCCTCCGCGGCCAGCTCGTCATGCTGCTCGGTCTGTAATATGTATTTGCGCGCCTTGCGAATATTCATGTCCTGTTTGTCGCCATTATGATGCCCTTTAAGGCGGCTTTTATAGCGGCGCAGCTGCTTCCCAATCTTATCGGCCGCCTGATCAAAAGCGGTATAAACATCTGTTGCCAGACCATGGCTTTTCATTATCAGACCAGAATGCGTTCCGGTACTGCTGTGAATATCAACGCGGTACTGATGGGCTTCCCTGCCGACCACCACTTCGACACTTGGTACACGGTCAAGATATTTATGAACCGACTCGGTCAGACGTTTTTCCGCATGACCTCTGAACGCATCTCCCAGATCCACATGGCGACCGGAAATCTGCAATTGCATGATGACTCTCCTTGTGATTATTTTTGCTTTGTTGACGTTGCGTGCAAAGCCTCTCACGAATGTGAGACAGTTGATGATTATACCATTCCCCGCCTAAAAATCCATCGAATTACATGCCCGGCAAGCGTATGCCCAAAGCCTTGGCAAGGTGTTCGGATTCGCCGTAATACGCCACCCTTCTCAAAAACCGGGGCATAATCCCGCTCCAGCGGAATTCACCCACCAGTTTACCATCCTTGTCCTCACCCTTGGTCTGGAAGGTAAATAACTCCTGCATGGTGATGATATCGCCTTCAATCCCCACTACTTCCGAAATATGGGTAACGCGGCGATGTCCGTCACGCATCCGGCTGATCTGGATAATGATATGAATAGCCGAGGCTATCTGAGCGCGGATACCAGCACTGGACAGCCCCAGATTAGCCATATTCATCATATTTTCCAGCCGCGCTATTGCATCACGCGGGTGATTGGCATGCACCGTGGTCAGCGATCCTTCATGCCCAGTATTCATCGCCTGCATCATATCAAAGGCTTCCGGTCCGCGCACCTCACCAACGATAATCCGGTCAGGGCGCATTCTCAGGGCGTTTTTGACCAGGTCACGGATGGTAACCTCCTCCTCGCGCTTTTGACCGAAACTGGTGGGTTTGCTTTCCAAACGTACCACATGCGGCTGCTGCAACTTCAATTCGGCGGCGTCTTCAATTGTTACTACCCGCTCATCCGGGTCGATATATTGCGAAATGGCGTTGAGCAGAGTGGTTTTACCCGAACCCGTGCCACCGGAGACGATGATATTCAGGCGGCATTTGCCTGCTACTTTCAGAAACTCACCAAGCGGGGATGAAATATTACCCTGTGCCGCCATGCTATCCAGCGTGATCGAATGTTTGCTGAATTTGCGGATGGAAATCATCGTCCCATCCACCGACAGGGGCGGTGCGATGATGTTGACGCGGCTGCCATCGGGCAGGCGCGCATCGACCAATGGGCGCTGCGGGTTGATATGGCGACCGATGCGCGCCACAATCTCTTCGGCCAGCTTGAACACCTCTGTATCACTCTCAAATTGCACGCGGGTTTTCTCGAGCCTGCCCAACCGCTCGACATAGACACTGCGATCGGCGTTAATGAGAATATCATTGACTTCGTCGGCCTCAAGCAAGGCCTTAATTGGCGCCAGCCGCTCAACCGCCTGAAGCAAACGGGTTTGTTGATGAGCAAGCGGAAGATCCGCTTCACCCTCACCCTCCGCCCCGATGATACGGGTCAGAAGCTGCACCTGCGTTTCCAGTGTTTTCAGACGCTGTTCGAGATCGTCACTCATGATGTTTCTGTCTCCTTCTCACCACCGAGGATGGAATATTGAGCGCCTCTCGGTATTTGGTCACGGTGCGGCGGGCAACGTCAATATTGCGGTCTTTGAGTTTTTTAACAATTTTATCATCGGATAAGATTTTTTTGGGGTCCTCCCCGTCCACCAGTTCCTTGATGTAATACATGACGGTCTTGCTTGAAAAATCCTCGCCACCTGCCGAACCACTTTGAATTGCAGAAGTGAAAAAATATTTAAGTTCCAGCGTACCACGCGGTGTGGCCATGAATTTGCTCGTCGTCACCCGGCTTATAGTCGATTCGTGCATTCCAATTGCGGCGGCAATGTCTTTAAGCACCAATGGTTTCAGAAACCGGATGCCGTGCAACAAAAACATTTCCTGCTGTTTGACGATTTCCTGGGCCACTTTGAGGATGGTCTGGGCGCGCTGATCAAGCGCTTTAATCAGCCAGTTGGCGTTGGCCAGCTGTTCACTTAGATATTTCTTCGCGTCCTTTACGGCGCGGCGATTCACCTCTCCTGCGTACTGGCGGTTGATGAGCACACGCGGCAGCGCCTCACTATTAAGCTCTACCAGCCACCCGCCCCCGCGCATGCGGCGCACCAGAACGTCAGGAATGACGAGCGATGCTTCATCATGCAGAAACCCACTCGCGGGCTTAGGATTGCAGCGACGCAGATCGGCTAGCATCTGAGTGAAATCTTCCTCATCCACGCCACAGATTTTTCGTAAACCCACGACATCCCCCTTGGCCATGAGTTCGATATTCGTGAGCATCGTATCCATTACCGGGTCAAGTCGATTTAATTCACGCAGCTGAATCCGCAGGCACTCAGTCAGCGAGCGCGCAAACACTCCGGGAGGATCGAGGCGCTGCAGCTTCTCAATCACCGCTTCGAGGTCAGGCGCGGGGACTTCAAGCTCACTCACCAGCCGCGAAATATCCTCGCGCAGATAGCCGCTGTCATCGAGTAAATCGACAAGCCTCGCAGCCAGAAGCCGCTCAGCGGGATCGGTGAAATCAACTGCGATCTGTTCGAGCAGATGATCGCGCAGCGTTCGCTCGGAGGTCAGCGTCGTTTCAAGATTGGAACCTTCCGCGTCCGGGTCAAAGTGGCGGCCACTGCCCTGCGAGTGGGTTTCCGCCGAATGACGACCGAAATCAGTCTGGGCTTCGTCGTTCCAGTCGCCGGCAAAATCCTCATCGTAAAGTGATTCATTGACCGAGAAATCCTCGCCGCTTACGTCGATCTCCTTGCGCTCAGCGGCGTCGCGCTCGCTGGCGGTGAGCGGCGTATCTTCGCTGGGTTCCTGGCTTTCGACAGGCGCACCCTCAGCGTCTTCTCGCTGAAGGAGCGGATTTTTCTCCAGCTCCTCGTCAATAAATTCCTGCAATTCACCCGCCGAAAGCTGCAGCAGCTTGATGGATTGCTGCAATTGCTGGGTCATCACCAGCGACTGGGACTGACGCAGCTCCTGCCTCATGCTCGGACCATTGGCCATCAAAGACTTCCTATCAGAGACTGAATTTCTCGCCCAGATAAACGCGCCGCACCTCGTGGTCATTGACGATTTCCGAAGGCGTACCCTCCATCAGCACCATACCGTCATGCATGATATAGGCGCGGTCGATAATATCGAGCGTCTCGCGCACGTTATGGTCGGTGATGAGCACGCCGATGCCACGGTCTTTGAGGTGCGATACTAAATCGCGCACATCCGCAATCGCAATCGGGTCAATGCCGGCGAGCGGCTCATCGAGCAGAATGAAGGAAGGGCGCCCTGCCAGAGCGCGCGCAATCTCGCAGCGCCGACGCTCACCGCCGGATAGGGCAATCGCCGGAGACTGGCGTAGATGGGTCACGGAAAATTCTGCGAGCAGCTCGTCGCACTGGGTCAGACGGCGCTCGGGATCTGGCTCGCTGACTTCGAGCACCGACATGATGTTCTGCTCCACCGTCATGCCCCGAAAAATCGACGCTTCCTGAGGCAGATAGCCAATACCTAAGCGCGCCCGGCGATACATGGGCAGGCGCGTGATGTCTGCACCATCAAGAAAAATACTGCCGTAATCCGCTGAGACCAGGCCGGTAATCATATAAAAACAGGTGGTTTTTCCCGCGCCGTTGGGACCAAGCAATCCGACCGCCTCGCCCCGCGCCAGCGATAGGGAAACATTGCGGACGACGGGGCGCTTGGCGTAATGTTTGCCGAGATTTTGCACTTCCAGCCCCGAACGCTTATCAACCAGATGCGGCGAACCGGAAACGCGTGGCAACGGAGTAGCTTCGGTCATGGCGTTCCTTTCGGCAAGGTCGTGGGCGCAGTCGGGGGCGTGGGCTCAGGGGCGGATTTGATCGCGGCGGGCGACTTAAGCTTATCGTCTTCGCTCGGCACGAACAGACCGCGTACCCTGCCAGTACCAGGAGGCGCCCCCTGAGAGTTCAGGATACTGCGACCCGTGGCAAGATTATACGTCATCGCCGTGCCTTTGAGAATGTTTTTTCCACGCGTCAGTGTCACCTGGCCCGAAAGCGTAATAGTCTGTTTGTCCACATCATAAATCGCCTTTTCGCCCTGCGCGGTTTCAGTGGGGGTGGTGAAGATCACATTCCCATCGGCATCAATCCGGTAAATACCCTTACCCAGCGCCTCCGAATCGGCGGGGGTTCTGGCTTTTGGTGTTCCTGCGCCAGTGGCGGGCTGTTCTTCACGGTAAAAAACCGTCATCGATGCCGCGCGCATTTTAATCGTGCCCTGGGTTGCGATCACATTCCCGGTGAAAATTGCTTTTTTTTCGTTCTGCAGCACTTCAAGTGTGTCGGAGGCGATTTCAATGGGCTGTTTACTGTCCATTTTCAATGGCGTTGTCTGTGCCAGGGCCGAGGCCGCCAACAGCAGCATCATAGCGCCAAAACCTACTATTTTATCTGCGTTTTTCATACGCACCGGCTACTGCCCCACCTTATTTATAGTCATGTTCACCCGGCCTCTGCCGCCAAAAAGAATCCGGCTACCGTTATCCCTGATTTCAAAGCCGGTGGCAAGCAGCTTGCCCATTGGCCCCTGCCCCTCGACGGCAAGGTCGCCATGCGCTGTGGAGGTCTTGTTATCGATCTTCACGCGCTCGGTGGTGAATTGATAACCATCCTCGTGGTAAAGCATGACACCGCCGCTTAAGAATAGCAATTTGCTATCATCGTGGTACTCGCCCGCCTTGGCGGTCAGCGAGAGCCAGGCGCCACTTGATGTAAACATATCGGCTGCGACATTTTCAAGGCCAATAAGAGTGGTGCT
>JAJTIB010000073.1 GCA_021300075.1 Rickettsiales bacterium | reverse complement strand
TTGGCGTCGGTCACGACCGCGCCATGCAGTTTACATTTGAGCAAAGATAAATACATCACGCGGCCTCCATTTGATAAAATCGAGATCAGGCTGACACCATTATTGTAGATCTAGTGTTTCAGTTTAATCTCCACCACTTCATAATCTCCGGTGACTTCATTGGTTATTTTTTCTTGGCACCACGAGCTAATTTGAAAACGTTTTGAAGCAACGATTTCGGCGTAGCGTGTTTTGACGTAAGAAGCATATTCGGCTTGATATGACTTAGAGAAAATAACTAAGCTTGATAATGAATTGTTTAGAATGTTGCCCGAATATAAAGGCGGCTGCGGACTAAGTGAAAACTTAATCGTTTCGACTTTATCATGGCCATCTTCCTTAAAACTGCGGGCTTTCTTTAAAATTAGTTCCAATTGGTCATCGCTGTATTGCATTGACCAATTAGTTGCGATGTCATTGTAGAACACCTCTGCGTCAGGCAGCTTACTTACTAGTTTTAATGCTAAATCGTGAGTGACGGCCGCGGCATTGCATTCAGAAGTATATGCATCATTATTATTCATTGTATTTGCAAAAATGTGATCTGCTGCGCCACTCGCCAAACGCATTTTATTTACAGCATTGAATGGATATAGAATTTCTGCCGCTTCTTTAGCCATTAAAAGACGTTTTTCTTCAGTAAATTTGACGTGTTTAGTCGAATCATCTGCATTAAAAACGCTTGAGGGGTTACATTCAGGTGCTGCCACGAAAAGCATTGTAAACTCGAGAGGATCCATAAAATCAATGCACATCTCGTTGTCGCTGTCGTAGCCCGTGTACACGCAGCCGTTGAGCAGAACAAGTGACAATAGACAGGCGCATAAAGTGAATAGGGCTGATTTCACGCCGCCTCCTGTGTTTTGACCCATGCCTCGCAGCAGGCTTTGGCGAGTGCGCGCACGCGGGCGATATAGGCGGCGCGTTCGGTGACACCAATCACCCCGCGCGCATCGAGAATGTTAAAACGATGCGAGGCTTTGATGCACTGGTCGTATGCGGGCAGGGGCAGGTTTCTGGCAAGGAGCGCCTGACATTCGGCTTCCGCATCCTTGAAATGGGCGAGAAGCTGGGCGGTATCCGCATATTCGAGATGGTAGGCGGAAAACTGCCGCTCATTTTCGAGATAGACATCGCCGTAGGTGAAGGGTGGTACGTGGTCGGTGGTGCGTGGTGCGTTATTTTTTTCTTCACGCGTCACGGGCCACGTATCACGTGCCACCTCATTCCACGCCAGATCATACACATTCTCAACGCCCTGAATATACATGGCGAGGCGCTCAAGGCCGTAGGTTAACTCGCCGGAAATGGGGTCGCAGGCAATGCCGCCAACCTGCTGGAAATAGGTAAATTGTGTGACTTCCATGCCGTCGCACCAGACCTCCCAGCCCAGACCCCAGGCGCCGAGTGTGGGCGATTCCCAGTCGTCCTCCACAAAGCGTATGTCGTGTAGCGCGGGGTCAATCCCGAGCGCATAGAGGCTTTCAAGGTAAAGCTGCTGGATGTTATCAGGCGAGGGTTTGAGGATGACCTGATACTGGTAATAATGCCCGAGGCGATTGGGGTTTTCGCCGTAGCGCCCGTCCTTCGGGCGGCGGCTGGGCTGAACGTAAGCGCAGTTCCAGGGTTTGGGCCCGAGCGCGCGCAAGGTGGTAGCCGGGTGAAACGTGCCCGCCCCCATTTCCATATCATAAGGCTGCAGCAGCACGCAGCCCTGATTCGCCCAGAAATTCTGTAGCGTGAGGATAATGTCTTGAAAGGATTTGGCCATGGCGCTGGGGTTTTAGCGGCTTAGGCGCATGGCTGCAAGAAAAGAGTCGTGGAACCCCACGCCTTTTACGCATGCCCGACGGTAGTGGAGAAAAACGCCATATCGACACCGAGGGATTTACTGGCCATGCCCCATTTAAGATCGTCCTCGGTGTCAAAGACGAGTTTGGCGGTGGCGGGTGCAGCGATCCAGCTATTCTGCTCGATTTCCTGCTCCAGCTGACCGGGCGCCCAGCCGGTGTAACCCACGACCAATGCGGCCTGTGCCGGACCTTTGCCCAGGAGAATATCGTTAAGTATGGTGCTTGAAGCTGTAACAGCAACCTCGCCGACAGGCGTGGCGGAGACGGATTCAGGCTGCGGCGGAGCGGAATGGATGATGAAGCCGCGATTGCGCTCAACGGGTCCTCCGAAATAGACCGGGATTTCCTGATTTTGAGCGTCATTGGGAAGTTTTAAACCCTCAATCAGTGAGGAAAAATGTACCCGCTCAATCGGCTGATTAATGATAACGCCCATCGCTCCTTCCGCCGAGTGTGAGAACACGTAAACTACCGCGCGCTGAAAACAGCCATTATCAATTACTGGCGTGGCCACTAGCAGCTGGCCGGCGAGGTAACCGCCCTCAAGCGCTTTCGAGCCATCGAGAATATGAATATTGGAGGAGCTGACCGCGGCGGAGGACGGGGCACTGCCGAGGACGATATTGCTGGTTGGCGATTTGTCGCGCGTGAAGAGCATGGAAGCTGCCTTACTTAAGAGTGAACGTGACATGGAAAATAGTCCAGCTTGTCTGGTAGTTTCTTATATGTGACCAGTATTGACTCTACAAATAGGAACGGGCGAGTGCAATTTCAATCCCGCATGTGGATAAAAATATCAGGATTGACATCTAACGATTAGCTAAAAACAGGGCCAGCCTTGGGCGCAACCAGTCGGGGACGGTGAGGGTTACTCCTTTCCCGTCCAGTTGCGGATTGGGGGCGTTTTCTATTACGTCAAACCGACCGAACATCAGCCCCTGATGGCCTTGGCGGCTCCGCATATCGCCAATTGTTTCGTCATTGGTTTCGATTTTCCGGGCGTGGGCAGAAAGCG
>JAJTIB010000036.1 GCA_021300075.1 Rickettsiales bacterium | reverse complement strand
GGCGCCTGCACGGCGGGCACGGTGGCAGGCGTTAACGGCGCAACCGCCTGCGGCACCACCCGCAGCTGGAGCTGTAACGGCTCAGGCGGCGGCACCAATGCCAGCTGTTCACTTGCGAACCCAGCCTGTGTGGTCAATGGTGCCTGTAACAGCAGTGTGGGCGGGGCCTGCACGGCGGGCACGGTGGCGGGCGATAATGGCGCAACCGCCTGCGGCACGACACGTATCTGGAGCTGTAACGGCTCGGGCGGGGGGACAAACGCCAGCTGTTCACTGGCGAACCCAGCCTGTGTGGTCAATGGCAGCTGTAACAACGGCACGGACTGGGCTTGTTGGTCTGGCATATCCGCCAACGGCAATGTCGGCACTTGCGGCGGAAACGTCACCTGGCAATGTCTTGGCCAGAATGGCGGCAGCACCGATAATTGCAGCCGACCCAGAGAAGCCTGTGCGGGGCCATGCAGCCCTGGTGATTGTTACAATGGAGACCTTGGCGGCCTTGCTTGTGAACCAACGGAATGCACAGGAAATGGAGATATATTAACAGGCAATATTTTAGGTTGTAGGAGGATGAGTTGTAATAATGGTGTTTGGGAAGACGCAGGCCCAAAATCTTGTATTGCCATGTGCTGGTAAATTGTTGATTCCGGCAACAGCAACGGGGGCAGCGACGGGGGCACACTGAATTCATTGTGCCCCCATTTCTTTGCCCCCATTTTCTTGTAATCCGCCATTTGCCGCTTGACGCCGCCAGTTTTTGTGGCCACAATAATTTCCGTGAAGATCACTTATGACCCGAAGAAACGCCAGACGACACTCGACAAACGCGGGCTTGATTTTGCCGATGCAGCGCGTGTCTTCGCGGGGGAGACTTTCGAGTTCGAGGACACCCGCTAGGATTACGGGGAGTGCCGCATGATCTGTTTCGGGTTGCTTGAGGGAAGGTTGGTCGTAGTGGGGTATGTAGTGCGCGGAGATGCTCGCCATGTTTTTTCAATGAGGAAAGCCAATGACAGGGAAAAGAAAAAATTCGGGTTCTGATATGAAAAAGGTCGATGCCCATCGCATCCGGCCGGAGGAATATAAGGAATTGCCGGCGCTGACCGAGGCGATGCTTGCGCGCGGGGTCTGGAAGAAGGCAGGCAAACCCATCGGCCGACCGGCAAAAGAGGCTAAGAAAGTTTCCGTCCATCTGCGGATCGACCCCGAGGTGCGCGATGCCTTCCGCGCGAGCGGTGCCGGCTGGCAAACGCGCATCAACGCCCTGCTGCGCGACCATATGCCGAGGTAACAGTGACGGCCGCGCCGGGGGCACAATCAATTAAGGTGCCCCTATTTTCTTCAAGAATTTTCTTTAAGATGGTTGATGCTATTGAGGATGTAGACGTACCACATATGCTTCTCCAGTCCGTCAACGTCCGTGCTTTGTTCTTCGAGCTATGCAGGACTATGCCGGACACTGCTTCGCCCTAGCCGATGTGCTCCGCATGGCTGCGCCGCACGTAGCCCCATCGGGGCGAAGCGTGGTGGAGGGGGAAGGATTCGAACCTTCGAACTCATAAGAGGGCAGATTTACAGTCTGCTGCCATTGACCACTCGGCCACCCCTCCACACAACATCTCACGTCGAGATAGACTGCCGGAAAACGCCGCAGGCGAACGTGCCAAGGCATGATTCAACAGCAAGGCGTAACCTGCTAGGACAAGCGCCTTCCCATGTCAATGATTAGCTTTTCGTCGTCCGCTTGAGTTCTGCGGCTTTGGGGTCGTCCGAAAGATTCTCCTGCGTCACCGTATTGCGGCCAGCGCGTTTAGAGCGATAGAGCGCCTCGTCTGCCCGCTCCACTATGGCGATCGGTTTTTTGTCGTCCTGGCGCAGGGTTGCGACCCCAACTGAAATCGTAACCTGGCCGTAATGCTCGCCCGTATCGCGGCGCTTGAGTTCACGGCCGGCGATGGCCTTACGAATTGATTCGGCAACAATCATGCCACCGCCAATCGGAGTTTTGGGAAGGATCACTGTGAATTCCTCGCCGCCATAGCGCGCGACCAAATCCGCGCCTTTGACAGAATCGGTCAGCGTGCGGGCAACGATTTTAAGCACCTCATCCCCAATCAGATGGCCATGCAGGTCGTTGAACTGCTTGAAGTGATCGACATCCACCATCAGCAGGGTTAGATTTTCACCCGCTTCGCGCGCCTCCTCGATCGCGGCTTTAAGCAGCCGATCGAAGGCCTTACGGTTATACACACCGGTCAGAAAATCACGCTCGGACTCACTGGTGGCACGCGCCAGATTTTCGCGCAGCAAGATAATCTCATGCTGCGATGCCTGAAATTTTTGTGCCACCACGTCATTGTTTTCTTTCAGGCTCTGGGCGCTGGTGATAATCGATTCCGCCACACGACGCAACTCATCCTCGGTGGGGGTGGCACTCAGACGCGCCATCTGATCGGAAACTACCCTGCCGACCGTGTGCGTCGCGCCTGTATATTGGGCAATGGTCTGCAGCATCTCGACCATAATTTTGCGTGCATTCATTGCCGTATGTACGATGGCACGCGACTCAGGCTCGGCGATAAAGCGCGCGTGAAACTGGTCGATCACCTCATCCGTGAAAGATTGTTTCAGACGGATAAGCCGATCAATTTCCTGTACCAGTTCCGGCGGTTTACCGGTGGCATAGCCGTAAAAAAGCGCGTAGTTCTTTGGCAAAGGCTTGACCAGAATCTGGCGCAACACTTCCATGGTCTTGAGCGCATTCGCAAAAGATGCCTCCAGCGACAGTGGGTCTTGATCGATTTTTTTCATCGTAACAGATGTACGTGGTTGCCCTATCTTCGTCAAGCGGCGACACGCCAATATGAAGCGTCTTGCAACTTGCCTCAATCGTTCAGCCATGGCATTCTCGCACCCTATGCCCATACCATTTTCATCCATTTCTTCTCCTGCTTCCGCACACGAACCAGAGGCTGTTTCAGTCCCTAACCATACCGACATCCAGCCGAAAATCGGCCGTCGTCCGGCGCATTGGCCAACTCCCGTCGCGGAAGCACCCGCCCCCAGCAGCCAGCCACCCGCACCCAGGCTGGCCTGGCAACAAGATCTGCGGTTTATTCTGCGCCTGCTGGCGCTGGTGATTGCCCTGAATCTCTTATGGATGGCGCTTTCCAATCGTACCGAATATCAAGCCACAACGACCCTGCCCCTGGTGCAGCAATGGAAACAGGGGGCATCCTTCGCTGCGGAAGACCAGGAGCAGACGGCCAATATCGAGAGTTATGTGGCCACGCCCGAAAATCGCCGCATTCTGCGGCAGATGGTGATTGAAACCCTGCCCCTTGAAACCGTCGCCACGCAAAAGGAACCATGACGGTGCGGCCGGTGTATATCGCCAGTTCATCCAGTGCCGTAAAACGCGCCCTTGCCGGTTTCTGTCATACGGCGCAGATTATTCCCGTCGAAGATAAGACCACGACGTACTGGGTGGTGGACGGCCAGCATCCGTCAAAGGAGCGCCCCCCTGCATTCGCCCGTGTATTGCTGCTTGGGGGCAGCGGTGAGCCGCCTGCAGCCGGCCTAAAAATAACAACCCCCATGCGGCCGGAATTTTTCTTGGAGGCGCTGCAGCACTTCCTCACACCAACCGCCATCAACCTCGCCCATGACTGGCATTTTGATGCCAGCCAGCGCCTGTTGCTGCATCCAACTTCCTTGCCCATTCACCTGACCGAAAAGGAGGCGTTGCTTCTTGCAGCCCTGTTAGAGGCAGCGCCCAAACCCATCCCCCGTGAAATGCTACTCAAAAAAGTCTGGGCTTACGGGGAAGACGTCACCAGCCATACGGTTGAAACCCATATCTACCGCCTGCGCCATAAATGCGAAGCAGCCACATCACCGCCATGCGCGATTATGACGGAGGCAGAAGGTTATCGACTGACAATGTAATGTGAGTGTTATTCTATTACGAGTTGCGTGTCGCTTGGCGCGAATCATCTGCCTGCGGCTCGTCAGCCACTCGCACAGCCCATGTCGCCGCTTCATGGCGTTTTCCCCTGTTCGCGGCATGTTCCATTGTCTTCTCATCCACCCCGAACAGTTTGCCTACCTTTTTACCCACCGGCAGCAATACACGCTCTCCCATCGCGGCATCCCATTTCTGGGCAAGGCCGGGTGCCATCATCCGCCCGCCAATCAACAGGCCGTTGCTGACGACGGCGCCAATCGCCTTGCTTTTGAAAATCTCCGGGTAGCTGCGATTATGGCCAGTCTTTTTTTGCACCACCGCGCCGATGGGATAGGCGAACATGTTCCATACCACGGCTTGCGGCAAATGCGACATCTCATGCTGATACACCTCTTCGGCATAGGATTTCACCTCCGGCGCATCCGCCGCCAGCCCCTGATTTTGTGCCCAGTGGCGGGCGGAGCGGTTCGCACCGCCACGAAATGCCCAGCCAACGAGCGGTTCAAGGAGATTACGCAACCCGTTCATGAAATTGGGAAACAGGCGCTGCACCCCAATCGTAAGGGGCACGGCCACCACATCGCCAATGATCTCACCTTTCAAATAATGTCCGGCTTCGTGCGCGAAAGTCTTCCAGGTAAGTTT
>JAJTIB010000079.1 GCA_021300075.1 Rickettsiales bacterium | reverse complement strand
CCTACTATATGAACGAGGACGCATCGTCTACCCCCGACCCGCTCAACGCCGGTTAAGCCGACGTTAACCATACCAGGTGAGCCTGTAACCGTCTTCTTCGAAGACATCCCATCACCACCATCACCTTGCGCCCGGCTTCGGACGGGCGTCCTTTTTTCGGGCCTTGGAGAGTCCCCGTCGAGGTGGTGTAGTGCCTCGAAAGACCGATGGGAGGACAGCGATGGCCAGGGCCGCAGCCGGCTTCAAGACCCGCCTGGAGCCGCAGGACGAGTTCCCGCACGATCCGGGGACCTTCAAGAACTACAACGAAAGCATGTACTTCAACGTGTTCGACCCGGCCCGGAAGGCGGGGGGCTGGTTCCGGATCGGCAACCGGCCCAACGAGCACTACGCCGAGATGACCGTCTGCCTCTACCTGCCGGACGGCCGGGTGGCCTTCATGTTCGGCCGACCGGCCATCGAGGGCAATACAGAGATGAATGCCGGCGGCCTGAAGGTCGAAGTCGTCGAGCCGTTCAGGCGCCTCCGCGTGACCTATTCGGGCAAGGCCCTGCTCCTCGCCCGTCCGCACGAGATGGCCGACCCCAAGCGCGCCTTCCGCGAGAACCCGTCGGTCCCCTGCACGGTGGAGCTGGACTATGAGGGCGTCTCGCCCATGTACGGCGGCGAGACGGTCCGGGAGGACGGGACCCCGATCGAGATCGACCCCGAAAAGTCCTTCGCCAAGGCCCACTACGAGCAGCACTGCGCCGCCAGCGGCCGGTTCACTATTGGCGACGAGAGCTTCGAGATCGATGGCCATGGACTGAGGGACAAGTCCTGGGGCCCCCGCCACTGGCAGGCCATAGACTGGTACCGCTGGTGCCCGATGAACTTCGGCCGCGACTTCGGCATGATGCTGTCGGTCATCGGCGACGGAAAGGGCGGGGCCCGGCAGGGCGGCATGGTCTTCCGCGACGGGATCTACGACCTGATCTCGGAATGCCGGATCGAGAGCGACTGGGACGAGCACGGCTACCAGACCCACCTGCGGGCCGAGGTGAAGACCGTGGGCGGCAAGTCCTATTCCGTCACGGGCCAGGTCCTGTCCCTGATCCCCCTGAGGAACCGCCGGACCACCGCTGAGGGCGTCGAGCTCCAGACCCGGATCACCGAGGGCATGACCGAGTACCGGTGCGGCGACCTGGTGGGCTATGGCCTGTCGGAATACCTGGACCAGATCGTCGACGGACAACCCAACGGCAAGGCCGCCGGCTACTGAGGTGCCGGGGAGATGGACGCGCTTGCGCGGCGAGGTTGCAGACCCGCTTGCGCGGCTGGGCAGCGCGGTCTATAGCGCCGGTCCGTCCAGATGATCCCCGATAGCTCAGCTGGTAGAGCAGTCGGCTGTTAACCGACTTGTCGCAGGTTCGAGTCCTGCTCGGGGAGCCATCCTTCCGATTTCCCTGGTGCCCAAGGCTTCCCTGCTCGCTCGATCTGTTGGGGTCGCTGGACATGTGCAAGCTGACCGTGCGGGTCCGCGCGGACGCCGATTTTCATCGCACGGCGCGCGGCAAGACGCCGGAGTTCGTCAATCTACGAGACAGTCAAGGGGCGCAGCATGCGTAAGCGCAAAGGCGACGGGATCGCCCCAACCGTCGAATCGGTCATGGCGGCGTTGCGCGGCAAGGGCTCTGCGACCCATCGCGAGCACGCGGCGCGGGTGGGCATCTCGGCCGTGGAATCGTTCGGCGTCTCTACCGCCGAGGTGCGGCGCATGGCGCGTGCGATCGGCCGCAACCATCCGCTTGCTCTCGACCTTTGGAAGACGAGCGCCCACGAAGCTCGCCTGATGGCTGTCCTCATCGCCGACCCGCTCCAGATGGACACCGCCAGCCTCGACGCCTGGCTCGAGGACATCGGTTCGTGGGACCTCTGCGACCACTTCTGCACGGCGCTGGCCTGCACGAGCCCGCAGGCCGAAGGCCTGGTTTTCCGGTGGGCGGCGGACAGCCGCCTCTACGTCCGCCGCGCGGCGCTCGCGACGATCGCCTGTCTGGCCGTACATCGCGACGATCTCGACCCGGACACCTTCACGCGCTTCCTGGAAACGATCCGGCGCCTGGCTGAGGACGACCGCCCGCACGTGCGCAAGGCCGCGTCCTGGGCGCTGCGTGAGCTCGGTAAGCGCGATTTCCAGAGCCACGACCTTGCGGTCGGCTGCGCCACGGACATGACCGAGGACGGCTCACGTGGCGCGCGCTGGGTGGCCAAGGACGCGCTGCGCGAACTGCAGACCCTAGTGGCCGTGCCCCAGCGCCGGCGTCTGCTCACCTCCAAATCCAAGATGGGCGCCAAACAGGTGGAGTGTGGGTCATGACCGTATCGGTCTTCCTCGGTGGTCCGATCCAGCACGCGACCAGTGGCGCGGAGTTCCACAGTCCCCTCAAGCGCGACATCGAAGCCGCCATTGCACAAAGAGGCGAACGCCATGCCCTGGACCTCAGTCTTCGACGGTGATGCTCCCGAGCGGGTGAACCGCTGGCTGGCGCACCGGGGTGTCTGTTCCCGTCGGGAGGCCGAGACTCTGATCGCGTCGGGGCGGGTGCGGATCGATGGCGAGACGGTCCAGGACCCCGGCCGCAAGATCCTCCCCGGACAGACCCTCGAAGTGCAGGACGGAGACGACGCCGCACAGGCGGTGACCGTCCTTGTGCACAAGCCACCGGGCCTGGTCAGCGCCCATCCGGAACCGGGACAATCCGAGGCCCGCAGTCTCCTCACCGGCGAACGCGCCCAGGGCGGAGAGCCCCCTCCCCCTTACGACCTCAGCCTCCCGCCGGCGGGCCGACTCGACCGCGAGTCCCGGGGCCTGCTGGTCCTCAGCTCCGACGGGGTGGTGGCGAGGGCCATCATCTCGCCCGCGTCGAGCCTGAAGAAGGAGTACCAGGTGCGGGT
>JAJTIB010000136.1 GCA_021300075.1 Rickettsiales bacterium | reverse complement strand
GGCGGACTTCTGTTCTTTGCTCTACCAGCCGCTGCGAAGCAGGATCGTGAGTTGCAGGAACTGATGAATAAGGACATTGAGGAGTTAGTGGTCTCGGTGGCCTCAAAGCGTGAAGAGAGTATTTACGACGCGCCTGGAGCCGTGAGCGTGGTGACGCGTGAGGAAATTCGTAAATATGGCGCACTCAATCTGCATGACGCGCTGCGTTTCGTACCGTCATTATTGCCGATGAGCTCTTTAGTACTGCGCGATCAGGATTTGTATATTCGCGGGCAGCGTTCTCTTTCGGGGCCAGAGACTTCAGTGCTTTTTCTGCTAAATGGTCGGCCGATGCGCTGGAACTATACCGGTTCAATTCCGCCTATGATTCTTAAAAGCTTCCCCATGGATATGGTCGAACGGATTGAGGTGATCCGGGGCCCGGGCTCGGTGCTTTATGGGACCAATGCCTATTCCGGAGTCATGAATCTGGTGACACGCAAACCAACCAAAGAGGAGGAGGCCAGCCTATCTTTCCGCTATGGGAGTTTTGAGAGTATGGCCAGCGAAGCCGTGGCTGGAACGAAGCGGGAAGATGCCTCGATCATCGCCGGTGTCCGCAGCAATAACAGTAACGGAGACACGTTTAACTTGAATGATCGGTTTGGCAATCCCGGCGAGATTAGCGCTTTTAGCGATGTAGCGGGTAGCGCTGCAGTGCTGGAGTACCAACGCCTTAAGGTAAATGCGTTCAGTGGCATGGGTGATGAGGCTGTTTTAAGCCCAGCGTCAATTTTTCCGGGCGGTAAGTTTCATTCGCGTATGAGCTTTGTCGATCTGGGCTATGGCTGGGATTTGGGCAAATCCTGGCAGATGGATACGAATGTGAGTTACGCGAATACGGGCGGCTGGTATTTGGATACCACGCAGGGCAGTTTTCAGGATTGGTTGATGGAGATGACACTGCGCGGCGATCTCTCGGATCGTCTGCATCTGCTTACCGGGGCAACGGCAAATCGCTGGGAGGGCAGTGAGCTGGCAACGAATGCTGAGTGGAATCTGTGGCATCACAGTGTCTATGGACAGCTTGAATATGATCTTACCTCCAGATTGAAAGTGCTGGCGGGAGGCCAGATGAATAAAGCAGATGGGATTGATGCTGATTTTTCGCCGCGTGCCGGAATCATTGCGCGGTTTAATGACCAGTGGTCGGGGAAATTGCTCTATGGTGAGGCCTTCCGCCAGCCCTATCCATCGGAGCTTTTTATCAATTTGGGAGGCGGGGTGCAGGGTAATCCCGATCTGAATCCGCAGCGCATTGCCACATCTGAGGCGCAGGTGACCTACCATCAGGGATCGTTTGAGGGATCTTTCGGATTATTCAGAAGCGTGCAGAAAAATTCCATTTCGATTGATAGTGCAACGACACGTTATGCCAATGGGTCAACTATCCGATCCTATGGTGTTGAGATGGAGGGGAAATATCGGTTTTCATCTGAATGGGAAGCACTGGCATCGCTGATGGTGCAGCAAAATGAGCAAGACGGCAGGGCGGATGCAAATCTAACACCCAACGAGCTGTTGAAGACGGGCGTGGTTTACATGCCGGTACATTATGCCAGCCTTGGCCTGTTCAACCAGTTTATTGGGGCAGGGGCGCAGGAGACCTTTTTTTTGGTCAATCCCGGCCCGGATTCGGCTAATATCATGACAGCCAATTTGCATATGGATCTCAATCAATGGCTTCAGGTGTCTGATTATCCTGAAAGCAGCTTCAGCCTGTTTGTGGATAATCTACTCGATGAGCAATACTACACCTATGGTGGCGGCTTTTCAAATACCGGTCCCAGCTATGCTGGTCGCGCCTTTTTCGGAACGCTCAGCATAAGGTTCTAGCGCAGATGTTCCAATGGGTATATTTTAGTCGAAGGTGGACATGTCTGGCGCTGCTGGCGTTAGGGCTCGCCCTGGCGTCTGTTTCTGCGGGTTATGCGCGAACAGAGGGGAAAAAAATTCAGGCGGTGTTTCTGTTCAAATTTTTTGATTACATCGCCTGGCCGGATGGCGCCGATAAAAAAACCATCTGTACGTATGGTGGTAATCCCTTCGGTTCGCTGCTTAATCAAATCGCAAAACTGCAGCAGAATAAAGTTATTATTCGGCATGTTAAAGATGTCACGATGTTGGCAGGTTGTCATATTCTTTATGTGACGGGCCCCCTACCGAAGTTATCCCGTGGTTCGACGTTAACAGTCGGCGCACAACCTGATTTTGCTAGGCACGGCGGGATGGTAGAGATGCGGGAAGATAATGGAAAAATTGCCATGATCATCAATCTTCGCGCCATGGATTCCGCCGGAATTAAGGCCAGTGCGCGTCTGTTAAAGCTGGCAGAGGTGATTCGGTGAAAGGGAGATATACTATGCAGCGAGTGCGCCGTTGGTTCAGCAATCTTTCCATCCGTTCGCGGCTGATAATTCTTGTTCTGGGCATTACCTGGGCGGCGATATCAATCACCAATTTGAGCGAGATGGGGATTGATTATGTTGGTCTCAAACGCGATCACCGCGAGCACCTTGATTCGCTGGCGCAGCTGATTGGGCAGAATATTGCCCCTGCCCTGGATTTCAATGATGCACAGGCCGCGCGTGAAACACTGACGGCGCTGGCATTCCAACCGGATGTTCTGCTGGCTTGTGTGTATCTTACCGATGGGAATCTCTTTGCCGATTATTTCAATGAGCCTGCCCGCATGGATAATCCCGGCTTATATTGTCCACCGCAGCAGGATCTCCTGCGCCGAAATTCGACTGACTTTGGCATGTTAGTGATCAGCCACAGTATCAAACAGCAGGGGCATAGGCTTGGGTTGCTCTATCTGCGCTATGATATGATGCGCTCTTATGCCGAGTTTCTTTCTCGCGAAATGATCTCCTTTTTTCTTGCCGTGTTGTCGCTTGGATTTGCGTTTCTCTGCGCGCATTACTCCAACCGCCTCATCAGCAGGCCGATTGAGGCGCTTGCTGCTGCCGCCCGCGACTTCTCGCGTACAAAGAATTATACGCAGCGCCTGAAGAAAACCTCCGAAGATGAAACCGGCATGCTGACAGATGCCTTCAATGAAATGATCGACGCCATTCAGAAAAATGAAGCCGACCTCAAACAAGCCATGGCCAAGGCCGACGAAGCCAGCAAGCTCAAGGGCGAATTTTTGGCAAATATGAGTCATGAAATCCGTACGCCGATGAACGGTATCATCGGCATGACCGAGTTGCTCCTTGAAACGCGGCTCAATACCAAGCAACAGAATTTTGCCCGTACCGTCATCAGCTCTGCCGAGTCGCTACTCTCTATCATCAATGATATTCTCGATGTTTCCAAAATCGAATCTGGCAAGCTCGATCTCGAGCCAATCCCTTTTGATCTGATGACCCTCGCCGAGGAGAGTATGCAGATGCTTTTGGTCAAGGCTCGCGAAAAATCGGTGGAACTGATTGTGCGCTATGTGCCCGGTACACCACAGCATGTGATTGGCGACCCCGGGCGTGTTCGGCAGATTATTTATAATCTTGCTGGCAATGCCCTCAAATTCACCCAGAAGGGTTATGTGATGGTGACAGTTGAGCTGGCCCAGCCGCCGGTGGCGGATGGCGTGCATGTGAAAATCTCTATCACCGATACCGGAATCGGCATTCCGCCCGAAGTTCGCACTAAGATTTTTGAGAAGTTTTCTCAGGCCGATGCCTCAACCACGCGTAAATTCGGCGGCACAGGGCTGGGACTTTCCATCTGCCAGCAACTGGTGCGGTTGATGGGCGGAAAAATCGGCGTGGAAAGTGAGTATGGTAAAGGCTCGACTTTCTGGTTCACCATGGTCTTGAAACCTGACCACGAAACGCACGACCCTCTGCCTAAACCCGAAAGTCTGCGGGGATTGCAGGTGCTGATTGTGGACGATGTCGCCGCCAATTGTATGCTGGTAGGTGAACGGCTGGAATTAGTTGGGATGCGCTGCATCTCCTGCACAAGCAGCGAGAAGGCGCTCGAATTAATGCGCGATGCGGCTGCTGCCGGCCATCCGTTTGATATGGCTATTTTTGACTACCTGATGCCGGGGATGGATGGTGAAACACTGGGAAAAACTATCAAACGGACGCCTGAATTGTCTTCCACCATCCTTGTCATGCTCACCTCGTCGGGGGCGGCGGGTTACACGCGCCAATTCCGTGAGGCGGGATTCAACGGCTATCTGAGTAAGCCTGTGCGCGCGCAGGAACTGGTCGAATTGCTGGCGGCCGTGCGCGAGGAGACGCAGCGCGGCAATCTTGGCGCGATGATTACAGTGGATGATCTGGTCAAGAAACGCGCGGCGACGATGACATTTCGTGACATAAAATTCACCTCGCCACGAATTCTGCTGGCAGATGATAACCGCGTTAATCTTGGTCTTGCGGTAGAAATGCTCGAAGCCGCGCACTGCCAAGTCGAAACCGCAAGCAATGGCCAACAGGCGGTGGATCGGGTGCTAAAGGGCGATATTGATCTGGTGCTGATGGATTGCGAAATGCCGCAGATGGATGGGTTTGAGGCCAGCCGTATCCTGACCCGCTGGAAAGAAGAAAAACAGAAGGCCGGCCCACCCATTATCGCTCTCACGGGCAATGATCTGAAGGGTGACCGTGAACGCTGCCTTGCCGCCGGTATGCAGGATTACCTGCCCAAACCCATACGCAAGAATCATTTAATGCGGTTGATTGCAAAATGGCTGCCTGATTTTGTCGCCGATCACGGTGAGGGGGATGGCCATCTGCGTTTTGACGGATATCGTCTGCTGCTGGTGGAAGATAACCGCATCAATGCCGCGTTTGCGTTGGAAATACTCGGCTCGCTGGGCTTTATCGTCACGCATGTCAGTGATGGCAGCAAGGCGGTGGCGGTGGTGCAGAAGTCGGAATTTGATTTGATTCTGATGGATTGTCAGATGCCGGTGATGGACGGGTTTGAGGCCACGCGTCGTATCAGGGAGTTAATGCAGCATGGCGGTGTCCGGCATGTCCCTATCATTGCGCTGACCGCGAATGCCATGCTGGGCGACCGCGAGCAGTGTCTGGCCGCAGGAATGCAGGACTATTTGACTAAGCCGATCAAGAAAATCCAAATCGTGAGTGCCTTATCGCAATGGCTCAAGCCCGTGCATTCGGTGCGTGGCCCAGACAGCGTGCCCCACAAACTGGCCGAGGGTTTCGATCTTGAGGTTCTTTATAGCTACCGCGAAGTTATGGGCGAGAAATTCACTAAGATTGTGGAATATTTCATCGAGGATTCAGCGCGGCTGGTCGCCCGTATCAGCGCGGCTATTCGCGAGCATCGACTGGGCGAAATTCAAACTATTGCCCATACACTTAAAAATACCGCTGCAGCCATCGGGGCCATGGAATTCTCCGACGTCGCCCGCGCACTTGAAGAAGATGCGCGCAACCGCATTACCACGGGTGACAGCAGTACCATCATCCCTACGCATCACATAGAACGGTTCGAGATCAGCTTCAAAAATACGGAAAAGTACCTGCAAACGCATATTTTATCGCAGGGCGACGGCGTTTAGTAGGGAGCCAGCAGTCCACCCATCGCCGGCGGAGGCGGACGAGTGAACCCATGTTTTCACCTGCACTTCGCAAACCCCCAACCGAATAGAGGGGTATTCATCCGGCTTTAAATTTCTGAGCGGTTACGCTGCCTCTTCGTACTCGCCCTCCATACCGAGGGCGCGTTTATAGAGGTCGAGCATATACTCGGCTTCCATCCGGTCATTTGCCTTCATCTTCCGTAATTTGAGCACCTGACGCATGGTTTTGGTATCAAACCCGTTGGATTTGGCCTCAGCAAACACGTCGCGCAGGTCGCTTGCGAGGCCGGATTTTTCCTCCTCCAGCCGCTCGAGGCGCTCGATATAGCTTTTCAGTTTGGTTGATTCTATGCCGCCGGCAACAGGGGTTTTAGCCATGCTTGCTCTCCTTTTTTTATGGTGTGGTTAAAAGTTAGTATTGGGTATTTAGTTAGCGGGCGGCTTACAGATTAGTGATGCCACCTTCAGGATTCTGATTTCAGACTTCTGACTTCTGAACGCAACTTCACCCTTGCGCTTATCCACAATTATGCTTAAGAAGAGCGCCCCAACCGGGAGAGGAGGTAAGTCGCATGGTCGAAGTCACTGTCCGTGATAATAACATGGATCAGGCGCTGCGCGTTTTGAAAAAGAAAATGCAGCGCGAGGGCATTTACCGCGAAATGAAAATGCGTAAGCATTATGAAAAACCCTCCGAAAAACGCGTCCGTGAGGCTGGCGAAGCTGTTCGTCGCGCCCGCAAGCTGGCACGCAAAAAATCCGATATGTTCGATTAGTATCAAGCCAAGGCCGTCGGAAGTATTCGCCCTGCTTCCGACGGGTAGCTCTCTTTGCAGAAATATTTCTTACAATCAAAGCAATAGCTGTTCTGTTCAAGACTACTTGCAAGCGTGTCAAAATATCCTATATAATTACTCGGGTATCAGGGTGAGGCCTTCAGGCCATGCCGGAAGCCAATAAAAAAGGAGTCTTTAACTATGGAACCATGGAATCGTACGCAATCGGAAGTTCAGTCACAGGCAATGGCAGCGGTGGATCAGGGTTTGCGCGCCCACATGCTGCGGGTATATAACTATATGGCCAGCGGCGTGTTGTTGACAGCCATTGTGTCTTATTTCGCCGGCACTTCCGAGGCCTTTCTGCGGCTGGTGAT
This sequence comes from Rickettsiales bacterium, assembly GCA_021300075.1. Classification (GTDB taxonomy): domain Bacteria; phylum Pseudomonadota; class Alphaproteobacteria; order Rickettsiales; family UBA3002; genus JAFLDD01. The sequence goes on along the minus strand of JAJTIB010000136.1, from coordinate 3,886 downwards.
TGCCGTAGGGCCGGATGGGGCAGCCACAGGTATGTCGCCTTTAGGTTGGATGATCGCTTTTGCTCCCCTCGCTATGGTACTTATCCTCGGCTTCCGCGCCCATAAAATGAGCGCGCAGGGCGTGCAGATGGCGTTCTGGGGCTATGCGGTACTGATGGGGCTGAGCTTGTTTTCCATCTTCCTCGTTTATACCGGTGCCAGCATTCTCAAGGTCTTTTTCATCACGGCGGGGACGTTTGGGCTTCTTAGCATGTACGGCTACACCACCAAACGCGACCTGACGAGCTGGGGTACGTTCCTCTTTGTCGGTATCTGGGCAGTGTTGATTGTCTCGCTGCTCAATGTCTTCTGGTTCAAGGCCAGTGGTCTGGATCTTGCTCTTTCCTACGTGGGCGTGTTTCTGGCACTGGGTTTGACCGCCTATGATACGCAGAAGGTGAAAGAGCTTTATTACACGACGGGTGGCTCGGGCGAGGCGGCGAAAAAAGCCTCCATCCTCGGCGCTTTGTCGCTCTATTTCGATTTCATCTATCTCTTCATCAATTTGCTCAGAATCCTGGGTGATCGTCGATAGACCGAATCGCTTGATGATTTTCAGTTATTGTAACGGGGGTGTACAGCCCCCGTTTTTCTTTTGACGACGCGGCGCGTTTAGCATAAAATCACTCTCAATCAAAGCAAGATATCGCTACTCTTAAGGCGATGCGGGCAAGTGGAGCTGGTGTTTAGGGAAACGTCGTTTCTACGATGGTCGCCGGCTTAAATAAGTCACTCAATGCGGTGCTGTCTGCCAGTTTTTCGGAAATCGGGCAGGAGGCTCTGGCGCGTGCGCTACGCGCCGCCAAGGCGGAAGCAGCAGGGCAGTCTGGCCGAGGCGCCGCAGGGCAGGACGCGGCCTTCAGCCCGCGCACCGGCTATGACAGCCGCCCACGTTTTTTCCGCGACTATGCACAGGCTCCTAACGACCTGCGTCCAAGTGAGGAACTGGCGCTATTCGGTCTGCCAGCGGCGGCACTCGGTAAAGCTCCTGCATCCGCAACGAATACGGAGGAAGTCGAGTTCGTTGAGGGTGAAGACGGCGTGTTTTATGCTCAAACCAAGACGAGCTCTGCGAACATTGAATCCCCATATCCGGCAGCAAGTGCTGGGGCCAGCCCCAACCCGCGTGCAACCGCTGCCATTGCTTATCAGCGCAATATGGCGCTTCTGACTAACCCAGAGCTCAGCACCTATACTTTCGCGGCGTAAGCCTGTTGTTGCACACCTCTTGCAGTTCCTGCCAAATAGTTTATTGCGTGCCTATGTTCACCACTACTAACTGGATTGGGCTTCAGACCCTTTATATCCGCGAGACCTGGCGCTTCCTCAAAGTCTGGAACCAGACGGTCGTCGCGCCCATGGTCACGACCCTGCTGTTTCTCGCGATTCTGACGCTGGCCATGGGCGCAAATGGCCGTTTGATTGACGGCATCCCGTACGATCTTTTTATCGCCCCCGGCCTTATCATGATGGCGATTGTGCAGAATGCTTTTGCCAATACCTCCTCATCGCTGATGCTGCAGAAAATCCAAGGTGTCATCAACGACCTGCTCATGCCGCCGCTCTCTGCGGGCGAGATTACTTTCAGCCTGGTGATGGGTGGTGTCACCCGTGGCGTGCTCGTGGGGCTTAGTGTTTCTGCCGCGATGTGGCTGTTCGTGCCCTTCACTGTGCAGCATGGGTGGGCGGTCATATTTTTCGTCCTCGCCTCGAGCATGATGCTGGCGCTTCTGGGGCTGATTGCCGGTATCATGGCTCAGACCTTCGACCAGATCGCGGCCTATACCAATTATGTGGTCACGCCCTTGTCGTTTCTTTCGGGCACGTTTTATTCGCTGCATGATTTGCCGCCGCTGTTCCAGCATATCAGCCACGCCAACCCTTTTTTCTATATGATAGACGGCTTCCGCTATGCCCTCATCGGTTACAGCGATTCCTCGCCATGGCTGGGCGGGGTAGTGCTGGTGGTTACCAATATCGCCCTCTGGATTGCCAGCTACAGCATGATTCGCCGTGGCTACCGTCTAAAGGGTTAGGCCATGATTACCCCTTACCTTCCGATTTACCGCCGCAGCGGCGTCGTGATGACCCACGGGCAGGGCAGTTACCTGTTCGATGCGGCAGGCAAGCGCTATCTCGATTTTGCGGCTGGGATCGCGGTCAATGCCTTTGGCCACGGCCACCCGGCGCTGGTAGAAGCGCTCAAAACGCAAGCCGAAAAACTCTGGCACTGTTCCAACCAGTTCATGACGCCACAGCTTGAAAAATTCGCGGCCGAGCTTGTTACGGCGAGCTTTGCGGATTCGGTATTTTTCTGCTCCTCGGGCGCCGAAGCGGTCGAGGCGGGGATTAAATTTCTGCGCCGCTATCACTATGAAACCGGCGCACCCTATCGCCACCGTATCATTACGTTTGAGGGCGGGTTTCATGGCCGCACCTATGGTGGCATCTCCGCCGGTGGCAATGACAGTGCGCGTGCGGGTTTCGGCCAGTTGCTCACTGGCTTTGACCGCGTGGCATTCAATGATTTCGCAGCCGTGCAAAATGCCATTTGCAGGAACACCGCCGGAATTTTACTCGAACCAATTCAGGGCGAGGGCGGAGTACGCGCGTTTGACCTCGATTTCCTGCGCCAGATACGCGCGCTTTGCGATCGCGAAGGAATTTTGCTGATGTGCGACGAAGTGCAATGCGGTTATGGCCGCCCGGGGATGTTGTTCGCTTTTGAACGCGCCGGCATTGCGCCCGATATCGCAAGTGTTGCCAAGGCTATTGGCGGTGGCTTCCCGCTTGGCGCTACGCTGCTCACCGAGCGCGTGGGCGGGATTTTGCCTGCCGGTTCGCATGGCTCGACTTACGGCTCGAATCCGCTGGCGATGGCGATTGCGAGTAAAGTCCTAGAACTACTGCTGGCGCCGGGATTTTTCACGCAGGTAAGCAGTATGGGGGCACGCCTGAAAGCGGGGCTTGAAGTGCTGCAAGCACAGTACCCGGAGGTTATTCGTGAGGTGCGCGGCGTTGGGCTGATGCTGGGGCTGGTACCGATGGCTGACGCGCGGACGCTCGCAGCGAAGCTGCTGGAAAAAGGATTGACGAGTGCGCCAAGCGTCACCAATGTGCTGCGGCTGATGCCACCCCTCAATGTGAGTGCGGCGGAGGTGGATGAGGCGCTGCTAAAACTGAAAGAGGCTTTATGCGACATTTCCTCGACTGGCGGTCGCTGAGTGCGGCGGATCTGAATGCGATTTTAAGCGAAGCGGTGCGCCGTAAATCGATGCGTGCGCGCGGCGATGAACATACGCTTGCGGGAAAATCCCTGGCCATGATTTTCGAGAAAAACTCAACCCGCACCCGTGTCTCGTTTGAAGTTGCAATCACCGAGCTGGGCGGTCACGCGGTGGTGCTGCAGAAAGATGACCTGCAGCTTGGCCGCGGCGAAACAGTGGCCGATACTGCCCGCGTGCTTTCGCGTTATTGTCATGTGTTAATGCTTCGCGCTTATTCCCATGCTTCGCTTCTGGAACTCGCGCAATATGCCACTGTCCCTGTGATTAACGGCCTGACGGATCTGCTCCATCCCTGCCAGTTGCTGGCGGATGTGATGACGGTCGAGGAGCATTTGGGCGGCATTAAAGGCAAAAAAGTGGCCTGGGTGGGGGACGGCAATAACATGGCCAATAGCTGGATTATCGCTGCCGAAAAATTCCATTTTCAGTTGCATCTTGCCTGCCCGAAAACGCTCGCGCCCAACAAGGAAATTCTCGACGAAGCCAAGGCGCGCGGCGCGCATATTACGCTTACCAGCAAGCCGGAAGAAGCGGTGGCGGGTGCGGATGTGGTAGTGACG
>JAJTIB010000149.1 GCA_021300075.1 Rickettsiales bacterium | reverse complement strand
TTTTCATGCCTTCGCACTCTGCCAGAGGGGAGTTAAGGATATGCTAAGAATTCCTTAGAAAACGGTTACTTTGGCGTTTTCATCACAGCAAGTTAAGAAAGCGTTAAGCCGCGCCAGGTAGCGGATTTAGACCAATGCCACCGATCGCCCATCCCATACACCGTGCTATCGGTTTCGATTATTTTCTAGCCTCGGCGGAGATTCCGGCTAAATTCCCGCCATGGTCATCCGCATTCATACCGTTGCCTTTGAGGGGGTTGAGGCCTTACCGGTCGAGACACAGGTACATATCGGACCCGGGCTTCCGGCCTTCATCATTGTCGGCCTGCCCGATAAAACCGTGGCTGAATCACGTGAGCGCGTGCGCGCGGCCATACAATCCATGGGGATTGCGATTCCATCCAAACGCATCCTCATCAATCTCTCCCCTGCCGACATCGCCAAGGAAGGCTCGCATTTTGACGTACCGATTGCGCTCGCGCTGCTCACCGCGCTTGGCATGATTCCCGAAGACGCGTTGATAAATATGCTGGCGATGGGTGAACTCGCGCTGGATGGCAAGCTCTTGCCCGTGGCCGGTGTTCTGCCCGCCGCACTGTTGGCCAACGCTCAAGGACGCGGCCTTTTGTGCCCCGAGGCCAATGGACCGGAGGCGGCATTCGCCGGTATTACGGGGGAAGTTTTAGCGCCGCCTTCGCTTCTGGCGCTCATGAATCACCTCAAAGGTCAGCAGATTCTGATTCCGCCTCAGCCGACTGCCACGAACAGCACTTCGGGGGGGCCGGATTTAGCGGAGGTGCGTGGGCAGGATATTGCCAAACGCGCCCTCGAAATTACGGCCGCAGGTGGCCATAATCTCTTGATGATTGGCCCGCCCGGCTCGGGCAAATCCATGCTCGCCGCGTGCCTGCCTGCGCTGTTACCGCCGATGAGCCCGGAGGAAATGCTTGAGGTGAACCTCATCGCTTCCGTCGCGGGAAACCTCATCAAATCGGGCTTCTCGAATGTCCGCCCTTTTCGCGATCCGCATCATTCTAGCAGCATGGCCGCGATGGTGGGGGGCGGCAGGCGGGCGCTACCGGGCGAAATCTCCCTCGCGCATCGTGGCGTGTTATTCCTCGACGAATTGCCCGAATATCCCCGTCCGGTACTCGAATCCCTGCGTCAGCCGCTTGAGACCGGCACGATCAGTGTTGCCCGCGCCGAGATGCATGTGACCTACCCGGCGCGCTTCCAGCTGATTGCGGCGATGAATCCCTGCCGCTGCGGCTATCTCGAGGATGCCAGCCGCGCCTGCAGCAAAGCGCCGCGCTGTGCTGGCGATTATCAATCGCGCATCTCCGGGCCACTACTTGACCGTATTGACCTGCATGTGGAGGTCGGCGCGGTCGAGACTCTCTCGATGCTCACTCCGTCGCGCGCTGAGACCAGCGCGCGTGTGGCCGCACGTGTGGCCGCCGCCCGCACCCGCCAGCGTGAACGCTACGCCGCACTGGGCGCAGATGTACGTACCAATGCTGAAATCGGGGGTGATTTACTGCACGAGGTCACGGCCCTTGATGCGGCCGCTCATCAATTGCTGGAAGATGCCACCGCCCGTCTCAGGCTCTCGATGCGCGGTCTGACGCGGGTGCTGCGCGTGGCGCGCACCATTGCTGACCTGGCCGGCGCCGAATCCGTGGGCCATCTGCACCTCGCCGAAGCCCTCTCTTACCGTCAGCAGCCGCAGGGCAAGTGGCTTGATGCGGCTTAAAACGTAAGACATTAGAAAAGGGGCTTGCAAATACCCTAGTTTTATACTAGGTTATTTTCTGCGAGCCGGGCCCCTCTGGTGCTTCAAAGCGAAGCATGATGTCGGATCGCATCGGGGAAATCCCGGTGCGCCCTACTAGCATCGGGATTTCCTCACAGTGTAACACACCATGGAGGAACAGATGAAGCTCAAGCCTTTCAAACTCTTTAAGTCGCTTCTGCAGAAATCGGCGCGGGTACAGCTTGAAATCGATGCAGAAACAAGCAAGAAATATCCGGACTGGATGCGCGTCATCATGCTCAAGAAACAACGCCTGCTGATTAAAGATAAGTTGCAGCGCCTGCGGCAGAAAGTGCGTGGCCATGGCGGTGAGCGGCGCGCGCGCCGTCGGTTGCGCTTAGCCGGACAGCATTAGCACCCCGAAGCATTTCAAATGCTGTATCCCTCGCCATATTCTTCCTGAGGTACGGCGAGGGACGCGAGCGCGGAGATAAGCCCAAAGGCGCCGAAGCTGCAGGGCGAAATGGCCACTTTCTGAGTATCCGCCGTTTCGCTCGCATCACACATGCCGGCAAAAAACATGCCTGAGGCATTGAGGTTGCCCTCGGCGTCGCGCTCGCGGTTGACGCGGTAGGCGCCGCCGACCGCATGGCCATCCAGCAGATAAAGCATCGGTTCGGCGGGCGCGCCTTCGACCGTATCGATGGTCGGTACGCCCTCTTGAATCAGCACTTCGGTGCTCTGCGTGCCTTCCTTGATTACATCCATTTTATTACGGGTTTTCTTGTTCATCTCGATTACCTCGTCGCCCGAATGCGCGGTCATGATGCCCATGCCGTAGGTCCCCGAGTCGGACTTGATGAAGACGTAAGGTTCGGTAGTGATGCCATAATGGCGGTAATGTACGCGCACGCGGTGAAGCACTTTTTCGACTCCGACCGCGACGCAATCAAGGCCCTGACGCGATCCGAAATCAATCCGCCCGCATTTATGTGACTCGGTGGTAATGAGCCACGGGTCGAGGTCAAACACGCGGGCAAATTCCTGGGCGAGTATGTCGTACGCGTCGAAATGGATGGATTTGCGGCGCCGATGCCACCCAAGCGATGGGCGTGGCTCAATTTTCTGCGTTACCCCGCGCAGAATTTCGGGCAGACCCGAGGTCAGATCGTTATTGAGAAGAATCAATTCGGGGGCGAAACCATCCCCGCTTATCAAAGTGTTTCTGGTGCGCGCCAGGGGCTGCTCGATGATCGCCGCGCCGCTGGAAGATGCCAGTTGAATGGGTTGGCCTTCCGGGGCAATCAAACTGCCGATCCGCACCTCAACTCCCGCCTCTGTCAACAGGGTGTGAAGGGCATGAAGATTATCGAGATAGCCTTGATTACGTGTGTGATTTTCCGGGATAATCAACACCCGCGCAATCTTCCCAGCGGCAAGACGTGCGCGGATACGCATGACTGCGCGGGCGCGGGCAGCGGCAGAGAGATGATTAAACCCCGCCGGAAACAGATTCGTATCCACCGGCGCAAGTTTGAATCCGGCATGGCGGAGATCGACCGAGCTGTAAAACGGAGCGCCGCAGCGCCCGCGCAGATTCTCAAACCAGCGCGAGACCTCATCGCCGCGCCGGCTTAGCAGCGTTTCAAGAAGCGTAATGACGCCAGAATTATTCGGTCGGGCGAAAGCGGGGGCGTTCATGCCAGTCTCCCAAGGAAGCAATGAGCAAGGCACTTAAAGTAATCGAGGCTGTATCTGAACGCAAGATGCGCGGGCCAAGGCTTACTCCACGCGCTGATTTTACATGCCGAATCTGTGCGAATTCCTCTGCCGTAAAACCACCCTCCGGCCCCACCAGACTGCCAGCGCGGGTAATGCCGGCCAACATGCCTGGCGTAAAGGGTGGGCTGTCGCCGGATTCGTCGCCGTAAAACAAGGCGCGGTCCGAAGGCCAGGAAGCAAGTAGTTGCGGTAGCGGAATCATCGACTTTATCTCTGGTACGTCCAATCGTTCGCACTGCTCGGCAGCTTCGCGCAAGGTAGCTTCCGCCCGCTCCAGATTAAGTTTATCGACCACCGAGCGCTTTGTCAGTACCGGACAGATTACCCGCGCGCCGAGTTCGGTGACTTTTTCTAAAATACTTTCCGTGCGCCCAGCCTTTACGGGAGCGAAACAGACCCAGAAATCCGGCGATAAATGGGGCGGACGCATCTGCACCCCCACGGTCAGCGCCCCCTCGCGCTTACTCAGTTCAGCAATCACCGCCGCATATTCGCCGGAGGCGCCATGAAACAGGTGCAGTTTATCTCCCACCGCCAGCCGTAGCACATGCTGTAAATAATGATGCTGCGCGGCGCTGAGCGGGATCTTCGCACCGGTGGTAAGCGGTTGGTCAGAAGCAATGCGGGGAATGGTCATATGGGCGAATGTACTGACTTCATGCGCGTTGGTCGAGGATTTATCGCGCCATAATCCTGATGCGTCCTGCGTCTATCTCATGCTAAATACAGATCCATGCGCCCTTACCTCGAACTCATGCGACTTCATAAGCCGATTGGCATCTGGCTGGTATTTTTCCCTGCCGCCTGGGTGCTGGCGATTAACCATGCGCCTTTTTCACTCTATGCGCTTTTTCTTCTGGGCGCTGCCATCATGCGGGCAGCGGGCTGTATCATCAACGACCTAACCGACCGCCGCATTGACCGCGAAGTCGCCCGCACCCGCGCCCGACCACTGGCGGCGGGGACGGTTTCGGTGTTCGCAGCACTGATCATCCTCGCTCTATTATTGCTGCTGGGGCTTGGCATCGTGCTGATGCTGCCGCCGCCCGCGCTGATGTTGGCGCTCGTGACCCTCCCCCTGATTATCGCCTATCCTTGGATGAAACGTATCAGTCACTGGCCGCAGGTTTTTCTCGCCATTACGTTCAATCTGGGCACTCTGTTTGCCGCAATTGCTGCGACTGGCGGCGTCACGCCAGTGTCACTCAGTATCTATCTTGGCGCACTGTTCTGGACTCTGGGCTACGATACCATCTATGCGCTGGCTGACCGTGAGGACGACGCCCGTATCGGTGTCAAATCCACTGCGCTGACGCTGGGAGAGTCCGTGCCGCGCTTTGTTGCTTTATGCTACATCCTGACCAGTGCCAGCCTCGCTGCCGCCTTGACACTTGCAGACACAAATCTCTGGGTCTGGGGCGGGATCGCCTTCTTTACCCTGCATCTCGCATGGCAGGTGCGACAGATCGGTCACGCGGCAGTACCCGGACAGATTTTCACCAGCAATCAATGGCCAGGGCTAGTGCTACTGCTTGCCATTTGGTTTGGCCAGTGGCAGGGTTAAACGACACGCACTTGACTTTAGAATGATACGTGGCTGCAAACAGCGCGCTTTTGTGCTTCCGTTCCGCATGTACTTTGAATGTACATTTGCGGCCCGGTTCTCGAATTGCACTGTTCCTGCTCGCGTCTCATTCTAAATTCAAGCGAGTATATCATGGCGCGTCCCTCTCCCAATGACCCCGCCCGCACGCTGGGTGTCTGCGGCTACCCGGCCGGGTTTATCGCCGCGCTCGAGACCATGCGGCTTCAGGCTCAAGCGGGTGGGCATCACGCTGGCCTGATCATTGTCGTCGTTGATAATATTGCGATGATGATGAGCGGCTACAGTGTCGCCGTCGCTGAAGGGGTGATGCATGAACTGGGTGAAATCATCGAGTACCATGCCGGACCCGCGAGCATGGTGGCCCGCACTCAGCGCGACCAGTTCGGCATTCTGATTCCCAAACTCACGGATGCCGAGGCCATGGCGCTCTGCAGTAAAATTCAGCAGGCAATCCGCGATCATTCGAGCCATTCACGCTATGGCGATCTGCACTGCATGACCTCAACCGCCTTCAGTCTGCTGCCTGATGGTGAAACCACGAGCGAGGAAATTCTTGGTCGCACACTGGTCAGTTTAAGCGAAGGCGGCAGCCCCTTCACTCCGGAAGAACGGGGCGCGCAGAACCGCGAGCAGATGGGACTTGCCAATTTCCTTGGTCAGGCCATCAGCGCCGGGCGTATCCGACTCGCCTACCAGCCGATTATTGACAGTAAAACCGGCAAAGTTGGTTATTACGAGGCGCTGCTTCGGTTTTTTTCGGAGGATGGCAAAATCAGCTCCGCCGGCACACTCATCCCCATTGCCGAGCGCATGGGCATGATCGGCGTTATCGACCGGCTGACGCTGGAGATGGCAATCAAGGAACTGCGTTTTGATCCGGACGTGAAGCTGGCGCTCAACATCTCGAACCTGACGACGCAGGACCCAGTCTGGTACGCTCATCTTAAGGAAGCGATCGAGGAAACCCCGGCCATCGCCCCTCGCCTGATCGTGGAACTGACTGAAACCGCCATTCACCGCGACCTTAAACACGCCGCCATGTTCTGTGCCGAGATTCAGGCGCTCGGACCCATGGTGGCGCTGGATGACTTCGGCGCGGGTTATACTTCCTTCCGTCAGCTTAAGGCACTCTCGGTCGATATGGTGAAGATTGACGGCTCCTTCATCAAAGACTTAACCGACAATGACGATAGCCGTTTCTTCGTTAAAACCCTGCTCGATTTTACCCAAGGCTTTGGCCTTAAATCAGTGGCTGAGTTTGTCGAAAACGGTGAAGTCGCCAAAATGCTGATGGAACTTGGCGTCGATTACCTGCAGGGTTATTATTTCGGCCGCCCGATGAACTTTCGCGGCTGGCTGAAGGAGGGATGAAGCGCTTCATACAAAAATCAGAAGATAGTTATCTCTGGTTCAAGTAGACAGATCTAAGGCCCCTGGCAGCGCACAAAGATTCAGGATAGATTCCCAGTCATAGTCGGATAGGTTAGAATTGGGTATATTCAGCGTTTATCATCCCGTAACTGTCACACGCCTTACTATCGTTTGATTAAAAATCATCATTAGAGCTACTGGACTAATTAATTAGTCATGTAGCTATAGCCAAACAGTTATCACCATTCGCCCCCGCCCTTTGTCATGCTTTTCTTGCCACCCTTATTCGCCGGTGTCATAACTTTGGCCTATGGTAATTTATCTTCTGGCAGTGGCGATGGTGGCGGCGGGGCTTGGCTATGTGCTGGCCATGCGTCGCTATCGTCCGCGCGGCGTGGTGTCTGCGCCCGCACTTGCGTTGCCAACACCAGAAATGGCCGCTACCGCTGATAGGCTCAGAGTTGAAAATGATATTTTGAAGCTCGATGTAAGGCGCTATGCCAATATTATCAATGTCACCCATACGCTCATCTGGGTACGCGATCAGGAACAGAACATCACCTTCTGCAATCTGGCCTTCTCGGAAGTGGCCGAGGCGACCTCCGACCAGCAGCAGGCAGATGTGATGGATCTCGAACTTTATAAAGGTCAGAGTGTTCTGGCTAAAAAATCGCTCGACACCAATACCGAGCAGACCGAGCGCCGTCATGTAATTGTCGATGGCGCGCGGCGGCTTTACCATATTCGCGAAGTGCCACTTAAAAGCGAGGGCATGACCATTGGTTTCGGCACGAATATCACCGAGCTTGAAGAGGTTCAGGAGGAGATTCAGCGCCATATCTCGGCGCAACGTGATTTGCTCGAGAGCTCAACCTCGGCGATGGCAATTTATGGCCGCGATATGCGCCTCAAATTCTATAATTTCGCCTTCGTCACTTTGTGGAAACTGGAGGAAGCCTGGCTTGATACCGAGCCGACTTACGGTGAAATCCTCGAAGCTCTGCGCGAGAAACGCAAACTGCCCGAGCAGGCGAATTTTCAGGCCTTCAAGCAGCATCAGCTGAAGCAATTCACCGCGCTCATTGAGCCGCAGGAGGAGTTTTTCTATCTGCCGGATGGCAAGATCATCCGAGCAATTGCCATTCCTCATGCGCTTGGCGGCATTCTTTTTGTCTATGAGGACGTGACCGACCGGCTCGCGCTTGAACGTTCCTATAATACCCTTATCGCCGTGCAGCGCGAGACCCTCGATAATCTGCATGAGGGTGTCGCGGTATTTGCCGCAAACGGGCGGCTGCCGCTTTCAAACCCGATGTTTCTGAAATTCTGGAATTTGGAAACGAAATTCACCGAAACTGCGCCGCATCTGCGCGAGGTAATAGAACGTTGCCGTCCACTCTTTGTGGCTGAAAACTGGGAGAGCTTCCGCTCCAACCTCATGGCGCGTTTCGCTCAGCGCCAGTTCTTCGCCATCCGCTTTGAGCGCAGCAACGGCACGGTGCTTGACTGCGCGATTGTCCCATTGCCGGACGGGGCAACGCTCATCACCTTCATCGATGTCACCGATTCCTATGTGGTCGAGCGTTCTTTGCGCGAGAAGAACGACGCGCTCGAAGCTGCAGACAGGCTCAAGTCCGAGTTCCTTGCCAATATGTCCTATGAGCTGCGCTCGCCGCTGACTTCGATTTCCGGCTTTGCCGAAATGCTGGCGAAAGAATATGCGGGCAAGCTCACCGCGAGCCAGAAGGAATATGTCGAGGGCATTTATCAATCCGCCCAGGCGCTTGGGCATCTTATCAGTGATATTATTGATCTGGCGACGATGGAGGCGGGCTATCTGCAGCTTGAGGTCAGCGCCGTGCCGCTGATGCCGCTGATGGAAAGCGTGCGGATGCTTCTGGGCGAGCGCGTGCGGCTGGAGCAGGTAACGATCACCACCCAGCTCGAGGAAGGGATGACGAGCATGTTTGCGGATGCGGCGCGGCTCAAACAGATTCTGTTCAAGTTGCTGGCGAATGGCGTCCGGGCGACCAAATCCAAAGGACAGATTACCGTGCGCTGGTTCCGCGAGGAAAACGGCGATATTGCGCTGAGCGTACGCGATGACGGGGCAGCCATTGACCCGAACAAACAGGCGGCGATTTTTGATCCGTTCTTCCGTGGTATGGCGGCCCAAAGCGAGGGCGTCGGGCTGGGGCTGGCCATTGTGAAACGCTTTGTCGAACTGCATGGCGGGCGGGTGACGCTTTATTCCGCCGCAGGTGAAGGCACGACGGTCACCTGTTTCTTTCCGCAAGATAAACTCGCTGCGCTTGCTGCAAACCCACCAACGGAGGTTGCATGACGCGATATGTCCTGACTCTTTCCTGTGTCGATACGCACGGAATTGTGGCAAGTGTTGCCGGGTTTCTGGCGACGAAGCGGGGCTTCATTATTGAATCCACGCAGTTTGGCGATCCTTCGACCAAGCGGTTTTTCATGCGTGTGCATTTTGAGGGCGGGGAGGAGTCCGAGCTCAAAGCCGCCTTCGCCCGGGAGGTGGCCGCACCTTTTGCGATGGATTGGAATCTTTACAATACCAGCCGCAGGCCGCGCCTGCTTATTCTGGTGTCAAAGCAACTCCATTGCCTAAATGACCTGCTGCACCGTTACCGCAGCGGCCTGTTGCCAGTGGAGATTCCGGCGGTCATTTCCAATCACGAGGATGCGCGGGCGCTGGTCGAATGGCATGGGTTGGACTTTCATTATTTGCCGGTGGATGCAGCGAGTAAAGCGACGCAGGAGAAGAAAATTCTCGC
>JAJTIB010000199.1 GCA_021300075.1 Rickettsiales bacterium | reverse complement strand
GGCTGTGCATATTTCCGCGCCCGTCACCGTCACTGCCGGCCAGTTAGTCATTGAGTTTGATTCAGGCGAGGCGACGAAAGCCGCGTGATTCGCGGTGACGTGGCTGCCTTATGGTTGTCACCCCGACGTATGACGGGGTCTTGGGCATCGCGGTATAGAAGCTACGGATGACGTCATAAAGGTCAGCATGACGGGTTTTTCCGATCTCAGGCTTCTGCCACCGCCCCTTTTTGCACGCCCTCATAGGCACGGACTTGGAATGATGCGGCCGGGTCGCGGGCTTTGAGTGTGGCCGCGATATGTTCGGCAATCAGTTCGACGGTGGAGTCGGTATTCAGCAATCGGCAGCGCGAGGCCGGATAGCTCAGGGCGAAATGCCCCTCGCCTGAATCATAGGCGAAATTTATCATGCCGTCATGCTCACCCGTGATATCCTCGCGGCTGCCGAGATATGCAGTTTTCCAGTCTGCTGCCCATGCCGCTTCGAGCGTCAGATCGCGCGCGCCATTGCGCCAGATGAGGATGCGTGAGCGGTGGCCGTGGGCGATGCGCTGGCAATGGCCGTCATGTTTTTTTAGGCCATGGACGTAATGATAATAACTGTCGTTCGTGGTTTCATGACGCAAAGTCAGGCGAAGTCTGGTCACGGTTGAGGGTAAAACTGGCGCCAGAATACGCTCTAAATAAGTGATCATCGCCAGATCCGTTACGCTCTCGGAATCAAGCAATGCTACGGAAGATTTTGGGGAGTAATGTACGAGCTTCTCCCCCTTACCGAAGCGCCATTCGATTACCACACCATCCTCCGTTTTGCTCCCCCCTTGAGGTGGGGAGTATGAGATGTATAGGTTCCGTGCGCGTCCAGGTGCAATCAGCACATGGTCGAGCGAGCCGTCAATCGCTGCTTTGAGGCGTTTTTTGACATGGGCGAAATCCATCACCATGGAAGCCTCGTCAAGCGCACCATCGAGGGCGACATCGACGATCCAGCTCTCCCCCACCAGCCCGTGTTCGGGGTGTAGATAGGCCGAGTCTATCGTGGTCAGATGTTCAACAAAAAGCTGCATAGGTTAGGTTTTAGGTTTTAGGTTATAGGTTTTAGGTTTTAGGATTTAGGAAAGAGAGCGCCTTATACGGTAGCTAAAACCTATCACCTAAAACCTAAAACCTGAGCTTAGGCCAGCGCCACCGCCCCGAGCCGGTGCAATTCGGCCAGCAGAGGTACGAGCGGCAGGCCCTTAATCACATCATAATCGCCGTCAATCTGTGCGAATAAATGGCGTCCGAGCGATTCAATTTTATAAGCGCCGCAGGCGGAAAGCGGGGTATCGGCGCGGATATAGGCATCTATCTCCGCCTCGCTGAGCGAACGCATGGTGAGGTGGGCTTCCGCCACTTTCGTCCAGAGCGGTTCGCCCCGTTGCAGGATGACGGCGGCGCAGGTCTGGCTGTGAGTTTTACCGCTGAGACGGCGTAATTGCTTGGCTGCGTTTTCAAACGTGCCAGGTTTGCTGAAAATTTCGCCCTCAAGCGAACAGATCTGGTCGGCGCCAATCACCAGCGCTTCCGGATTGGTGCGACTGATGGACTCCGCCTTCACATCTGCCAGCCGCAGCGCCTGCTCGCTGAGCGGCAAATGGCGGATAGTGGTTTTGAGCTCTGCCTCTTCATGGCCGGGGTTTTTGATGCTGAATTTGATTCCAGCCTTAGCGAGCATCTGCTGTCGCACCACCGAGCTTGAAGCGAGAATGATGGGCGTATGGCAGATGAGTGGCATCAGGCCTTCTGCTGGATCAGTGCCATAAGCTCGGCGCGGCTTGTGGCTTGAGACTTGAACACGCCATGCATAGCCGAGGTGACGGTTGATGTCTCGGATTTATGCACGCCGCGCGTGGTCATACATTCATGGTAGGCGTCGATAATCACCGCGACGCCGCGTGGCTTCAGCACACGTTCAATTGTGCCGGCGATTTGCTGGGTCATCAGCTCTTGCGTCTGGAGGCGCTTGGCGAACACATCGAGCAGGCGGGCGATTTTGCTGATGCCGACCACTTTGCCATCCGGGATATAGGCGATATGCGCCTTACCGATAATGGGTACCATATGGTGCTCGCAATGCGATTCAAACCGCATGTTTTTGAGCAGCACGATTTCGTCATAATTCTCCACTTCCTCGAAAGTTCTGGCGAGGATATCGTCTGGATTCTGCTCATAGCCCGCGAAAAATTCCCGGTAAGCCTCAACTACGCGCCGTGGGGTATCAAGTAGTCCCTCGCGCATCGGATCGTCGCCCGCCCAGCGAATGAGGGTACGGACGGCTTCTTTCGCCTCCGCCTCGCTCGGGCGCACCATTGGTGCATTTTCATTGGCGGGGGCAAGCCCTACGAGCTTACTCAAACTGCTTTGAATGGACATAAATCTCCCTGAGCTAGAGTAGCTCATATAAGGTAATTTGCGAGAAACTCAAGAGGAAGTCGCGATTGTGGTGGGTGGTGGGTGATACGTGGTGCGTGATGCGGGGCTCGTGACTTCTGGCTCCCTCCTTCGCCAAGGCTTCGGAGGGTGGGCGGGGCTCTTTATCTCTCCCGCTTGCTTTACCTCTCCCCTCGGGAGAGGTCGAAATCATCCTTCATGATTTCGGGTGAGGGCTTCTTTGCCTCTCCGCCAGAAAGTCCTCACCCGCTCCGCCGCGTTGCGGCTGCGCGACCTCTCCCGAGGGGAGAGGTATTCATCGCGCCGTCATCAGTGTGCAGATAGAGAGGGATGGAGTTTTCAGGCGCTGCCGCTGCCCGGATTGCGGGCGGCGGAGGACAGGAGTATATCGTAGCTATATTTGGCTTCGGGGGTGATCATGCCGGTATTGGCCATGGTTGGTAAATTTTCGGCATTTGGTACATCCGTCACGGTCAGGCGCATGGAGGGGATTTCAGGGGCGTTAGTTGAGGTCGCTGGTGAAAAGTGAACATTACTAATCGCCTGCCTTAGTTCTGCCATCGCCACCCACGCCTTGTGTTGTTCCGAGCCATAGGCGATGTTATCAATTTTCGGTAATTGCGACTCACTTACCCCGGCCGCAAGAAGCGGCGCAAAACCATTGGCGGGATCAAGTTTCTGATTATTCCATGTCACCCCATTAAATTGCGCGGCGGATAAATCCACATCCGCAAGACCGACATTGGTGAAGTTTACATCGTTCCAGATCGTGCCTCGAAGTGAGCTTCCAGGCGTCACGGTAGTTCCGGTAAGGGCGGCATGTTCAATGGTTGCACCTGGTGCGGCCTTGATATCGATGATACTAAGTCCGGTTGGCAGTTCGCCATTGTTCGGCGCTGTCTCGGTCTTGAAATTGCTGAGTATGCTATGGCGATCCATGACAATAAACATCGCTGCACCCGAGCCGGTCACGCCCTCAACCCGTGCAGCACGAAGTTCCACCGTACCATTCTTGATATTTTCAAAATGAAGGTTGCTATACGTGCCATGCGTAAGCGTCAGGGTTTGTTCGCTTCCCATGTTAATGAATGTGCCGTCTTGGATGCTGACTTTATTCTGATCGCAGATCCCCATATCGTAAAAGGTCGTGGCGGGGATGAAGGTTACTTCATAAAAACGCGTGTTATTGAATTGTAATCCCCGCTCCGTGGCGTCGAATGCGCGAACGTCTTCATCGGGACGCTGAGGGTTGGCGGCGCTGGCCGTTCTGCCGATTTCCTGTTTGATGGTCGCAACGTCTTCTGCGCGCAACATAAAGCCTTTCAGTGCCATTCCTGAAAAATCGAAAAACTGCACCAGCTCGTAAGGTCGCTCCCCTTGCGGTAGTTTTTCATTGGCACTGGTCATCAGGGTCTTGGCGGCTTCGCTATATTGCGCGAGGGTGATTACCTTCGTCCCGTCCCTGGTGACAGGCGCGTCTGCCGGCGCATGTTTGCGCGCGAGCTCAATGGCGGCTTCGCGTAAGTTTTGCATTTCCCTTATGCGCGCTTCGTTCTGCTGCGACTCTTTATCTTCGGGCGCGAGTGAGAAAGGAGCTTGCACTCTTGCAAACAGATTACCTATTCGGTTTGTGAACCCGCTTCCTGAATCTTTAGGTATGGCCATGGTTTCAACTGTAACCACAATTGCTTAAAAATTGATTAATTTGGGGGATGAAAGTCAGGGTTTGAGCAGGATACGGATAGTTTGTTGAGGCAATAGAATAGGTTGCTGAGGTTGTTTTTTTGTTTTCATTGCCAAAACTACCAAACTGCCCCCTCTAAGGGGAGAGCGAAGTAAAAGGGTCGCGCTGGTAAGGTCTCGAATCGTGATATTGATGTGATGTGAAGTTCGGGCTTTCGTGCTTACGAGAATCGGTTATAGTTGCGCCCCGATGCAACCTAAAACTTTACAGGCGAAACAATACCGCACCCATCCGCCGACGCCGCCGCGCGATTACAGCGGCGAGGTGTATGCCGCACTGGATCTGGGTACGAATAACTGTCGTCTGCTCGTTGCCAAGCCCTATTTCCAGCAACATACCCAGCATAAAACACTGAAGGTGGTGGATAGTTACTCACGTATCGTGCGGCTGGGCGAAGGGGTGAGTGAGAGCGAAATGCTGGCGGAAGAAGCCATGCGCCGCACTCTGAAGGCACTTGCAACCTGTAAGGCGAAGCTGAGTAAATATACGGTGTCGCAAAGCCGGTTTGTGGCGACCGAAGCCTGCCGCCGCGCAAAGAATGCCGAGGCATTTTTAGAGCGCGTACATCAGGAACTGGGGTTGAAAATCGATATTATCTCGAACGAAGAGGAGGCGCGGCTGGCGTTTCTTGGCTGTTCGTCCCTGCTTGCGAAAGAAACACGCTATGCGCTCGCCTTTGATATTGGCGGTGGCTCGACTGAATTCATGTGGGTGAAAATTGACCCCGACCAGCCGATGAATTCGCATAAGCGCCATTTGATTCAGGACTGGCTGTCGCTGCCTTACGGGGTCATGAACATGTCCGAGCAATCGGGCGGCTCGGCTTATACCGAAATGTATTTCGAGGAAATCGTCGCAAAAATATCGAGTCTGCTCGCGCCTCTTGAACAGAGCAACCAGATTGCCACCCGCATCTGGAAAGACAATGTGCAGATGCTTTCGACCTCCGGCACGGTCACGACACTCGCGGCCATTCACCTCGATTTACCACATTATGACCGCTCAAAGATTGACGGGATTCGGCTCTCGATTTCCGATATTCGCGGCGCGACCCAGACACTCATGAAAATGACCCATGCCGAGCGCGCAGCGCATCCTTGCATCGGCGCGGCGCGTACCGATTTCATCCTCTCGGGATGCGCGATTTTTGAGGCGATAGCCCGTACTTTTCCGATTGATAAAATCACCATCGCTGATCGCGGCGTGCGGGAGGGGATTATCGTGTCGCTGATGCGTGAGACGCATGGCTGATGAGCGATTCTGACGGCAAGTCTGCTTGTCGCTCCAGTGCTCGAATCCTCATGTAGCGCTGCTACATTCCGGTTCTGCGCTCTGTATGCTTCGCGTGCCTTGCTCGCCATAATCACTCATCTGGATTCCTGCTTTCGCAGGAATGACAAATAAGGTAGATGACAGGGATGGCATCAAAAAAGAAAAATAGCGGCAGTTCGCGTGGGGTTGGCGTGCGCGTCAAAACCGCAAAGAAACGCAGCACTTCGAGTACGCGTTGGTTACAACGGCAGCTGAATGACCCTTACGTTCAGAAGGCCAGACGTGAGGGTTATCGATCGCGTGCGGCCTTTAAACTTCTAGATCTTGACGCGAAGTTTCACCTGCTCCATCCCGGCGATAAGGTGGTGGATCTGGGCTGCGCGCCCGGTGGATGGGCGCAGGTGGCGGTTGCCAAAGTCGGCGCAAAAGGCAAGGTCATTGGGGTGGATTTACTTGAAGTTGAGCCGGTCGCAGGCGCCGATTTATTTGTTCTCGATTTTTTGGCTAACGACGCTCCGGAGATTATCAAAGCGCGGCTTAATGGTCACGCCAATCTGGTGCTGTCCGACATGGCGGCGAATACGACCGGGCATGCGCCAACCGACCATATCCGCATCATCCATTTATGCGAGCTGGCCTATCAGTTCGCGACCGAAATTCTCGCGCCTGGCGGGGCGTTTGTGTGCAAGGTCTTAAAAGGCGGCACTGAGCGCGAACTACTCAAAAAAATGCAACGCGATTTTGCTTCTGTGAAACATGCCAAGCCCGCTTCCTCGCGTGCAGACTCGGCCGAGAGTTATGTGGTGGCGACGGGGTTTCGCAAGATTTCTTGACATTCTCGCGCCTGCGTGCGACTGAGCACTGCAATCTGCAGCAAAGGCGAGTGTTTATGGCGATTGCATCTGATTTTTCCGATTTTCCTCTGGCTCTGACCTTTGACGACGTGCTTTTGAAGCCCGCCGCCTCCGACTTTCTGCCCAAAGACGCCGATACCCGCACGCGACTCACGCGCGACATTGAGCTCGGGATTCCGCTCATTTCTTCGGCCATGGATACGGTGACGGAGTCGGCACTGGCCATTGCCATGGCGCAGCATGGCGGCATGGGCTGTATTCACAAGAATCTCGATATTGACGCGCAAGCAGGAGAAATCCGTCGCGTCAAGAAGTTCGAGTCGGGCATGGTGGTGAATCCGGTGACGATCGAACCAGGGGCAACGCTGGCGGATGCCTACCGGCTCATGGACCAGCATAGAATTTCAGGGATTCCGGTAACGAAACAAGACGGAACCCTAGTCGGAATCCTCACTAACCGAGATGTCCGTTTTGCGTCCGACCCACGCCAGAAAGTTGCCGAACTCATGACCGAGAAGCTGATTACGGTCAAGGAGGGCATCAGCCGCGAGGACGCCAAAAAACTCCTGCACCAGCACCGGATTGAGAAGCTGTTGGTGGTCGATGACAAACATCGCTGTATTGGCCTCATCACCGTTAAGGACATTGAAAAAGCTGAGCGTTTCCCGCTTGCCGCTAAGGACGCGCAAGGTAGGCTGCGGGTGGCGGGCGCAGTCGGCACGGGCTATGACGGAAAAATGCGCGCCCGCGCGCTGCTCGATGCGGGGGCGGATGTGGTGGTGGTGGATACGGCGCATGGCCATTCGGCAGGCGTCATTGAGGCGGTCAAGGAAATCTCTGGCTGGGGTGCGGCCGTGATCGCCGGTAATATCGCCACTGCTGAGGCCGCCGAGGCTCTGATTAAAGCGGGCGCACACGCAGTGAAAGTGGGGATTGGCCCTGGCTCCATCTGCACCACGCGAGTGGTGGCGGGCGTTGGTGTGCCTCAGCTTTCGGCAATTTTAGAGGTAGCTGCGGTGACGCGCAAACATAAAATTCCCCTCATTGCTGATGGCGGGATAAAATTTTCGGGCGATCTGGCCAAAGCCATTGCCGGGGGTGCGGACTGCGCCATGATTGGCTCGCTCTTTGCAGGCACGGAAGAAAGTCCCGGCGAGGTGGTATTATTCCAGGGGCGATCCTATAAAACCTATCGCGGCATGGGTTCGGTCGGTGCTATGGCGCGTGGCTCGGCCGATCGTTATTTTCAGCAGGAGGTGGCGGATCAGTTGAAGCTCGTGCCCGAAGGGGTGGAAGGCCGCGTGCCGTTCAAAGGCTCAGTCGCCGTAGTGATTCATCAACTCGTGGGTGGGTTAAAGGCAGCCATGGGTTATACCGGAAACGCAACGATTTTGAACTTACAGAAAAACGCCCGTTTTGTTCGCATGACCGGGGCGGGCTTGCGTGAATCCCACGCGCATGACATTACCATTACCCGCGAATCCCCAAACTACCGGGTTGAGGGCTGATGAAACCGGGATCGCGGATACAATCAGCCATTGAAGTGCTCGAGCTGGTGGAAACCACCTGGGCGAAAAAGCGCTCTGCCCCGATGGACGGCTTGCTGAATGATTATTTCAAGGCGCGGCGTTATATCGGCTCCAAAGATCGCGGCGCGATTTCGGCGCTGGTTTACGAGGTGCTGCGTCATGGTGCGGCCATTCAGTGGCATCTGGAACTAATGAACCGGGCGGCTAACCCGCGCCGGGTGGTGATGGCGGCACTCGTTCTATGCCGTAAGTTGGGGTGGGAGGAGGTGAGCGCATTATTTACTGGCCAGAAATACGCTCCCGCCAAAATTGACGATGCTGAGCGCGGTACGTTGCAGAAGCTCGAAGACATGACGCTTTATGATGAGCGCATGCCCTTGCCGGTTCGCTATAATTTTCCTGATTGGATGGAAGGGCGCCTCAAAGACGCATTTGGCGAGCATCTGCCTGATGCAATGATTGCCCTCAACCAAGAAGCCCCGGTCGATTTGCGGGTCAATACCCTAAAATGCAAAAGCGTTGCTGACTTGATTTTTGCGCTCGACAAGGAGGGATTCACCGCCGCCCCCACGCCGCATTCACCTATCGGTGTCCGGCTACAGCAACGCCTGCCAGCCTTCACCACCAAGCCTTTTCAGGAGGGCTGGTTCGAGATGCAGGACGAGGGCAGTCAGATTGCCGCCTTAATGGTTGAAGCCCGACCGGGCGATAAGGTAATCGATTTTTGTGCTGGCGCCGGCGGCAAGACACTTGCGATTGCGGCGACGATGCAGAATAAAGGCCGAATTCTGGCCTGGGATAATTCCGCCCCGCGCCTCAAACAGATGCAAAAGCGCCTAGCGCGGGCGGGGGTCAATAATGTCATGACCCATGTGATTACAGGAGAAAACGATCCTTTCATCAAGCGCCATAAGGACTCCGCTGACTGGGTGGTGGTGGATGCGCCCTGTTCCGGTTCAGGAACCTGGCGACGTAACCCCGACCTCAAATGGCGTTTTACGCCGGATGATCTAAGGGAAGTCAAGGCCTTACAGGCCAGTATTCTGGCGAGTGCCGCACGGCTGGTACGCCCGGGCGGGCGGCTGGTCTATATCACCTGCTCGGTCTTTGCTGACGAGAATCTTCAACAGGTCAAGCAGTTTCTTGAAGCACACGAGCGATTTAGGGTTGCCCCTGTGAGCAAAATATGGAATAGACTTGAAAAAGGGGGGTCAGAAGTGATTCCTCATCTGCAGCTCACTCCGCATCAAGACGGAACAGACGGTTTTTTTGCCGTGGTACTTACCCGGCAGGTATAGTTTTTATGTTGGTTTCTTAATATATCTCCAGCCGTGACGCTCTGGTACAATGCGGCTTTAAGGACAGAAGTGAACTATGGCGATAAGTAATTCCAAAAAGGGTTTCTTCGGCCGGTTCCGCGCGGCAGTTTTTGGCCGGCTGTTCTGCAAGCGCAGCATCATCATTATTTCGGAACATAAAACCCAACATGTGCCTTTCAGCGGTGCGCTGCAGGCGCTAATGGTGCTTGCGGTTTTTGGTTTTATCGCCTGGGCGTCCTATTCCACTGGCAGTTACATGGCGGCGCAGCAGGTTCTTAAAGAGAAAGACAGGAAGATCGCCTTTACCCAGCTGGAGAATGAGCGGGTTGGTGCTGAGTTTGCGCTCTTGAAGCGTGACCTCTCCAAACTGGCGGAGGACGGCAAACAGGGCAAACTTGACGATTACGCGCAGATGGTCGCTCAGCAATATGCTGAGGATCAAAAGGTCGAAATGTCTGAGGGGATGGCTGCTTCCAAAACGGCGGATTATAACGCGGTGTTTGAGCGTATTGATTTCCTCGAAGCGCGAATGAAGTCGCTGCAGGAAACCCACGAGCAGATGATGGCTGATATCCATGAAGCGACCGACGGTAAAATCAAGGAAATCGAGGAGGTCATCGCCCAGACCGGAATGAATCGCAACGAATTGCTCCGCAAGGCAGAAGCAGACGCACAGCAGAAAGCGGATAGGTTAGAAAAATATGGCCGTATCGGCAATGGACGCGGTGGCCCTTACGAGCCTGCGCGCGATTCGCTGCTCAAGGAAAAAGACACGGAGCTTTACTTCAACCTCAAACGACTGATGACGCTGAGCGATATTGTCGAGTCCATGCCGCTGGCAACGCCGGTCCTTTCTGAATACCGCCAGACCAGTGGTTTTGGTACGCGGGTGGATCCGTTCCACGGTCGGCTGGCTTTTCACAGTGGCCTCGATATGGCCGCCCCTATGGGTACTAAAATCCATGCCGCGACGGACGGGCTTGTGACCTTCACCGGCTGGAAAGGCGCTTATGGCAACACGATTGACCTCGAACATGGGTTCGGTTTCGGCACGCGCTATGGCCATCTGAGCAAGATTCTGGTCAAGCAAGGTCAGGCCGTGAAAAAAGGGCAGGTGATTGCCATTCAAGGATCCACCGGGCGCTCCACCGGGCTGCATCTGCATTACGAAGTGCGTTATAATGACAAGCCCGTGAATCCAAAAAATTTCCTGAAAGCAGGCGTTAATGCTCAACTGGTTGAATAATAAAAATTCCAAGACTCCGGTCTCCGGCTCCGTACCCTCGCGCCATAAGGCGGGCATGATTCCCTCCGTCATCTCTGCCGACATGCATGTGTTGGGCAGTGTGGTAAGTGACGGGCTGCTCGATATTGACGGCAAAATTGACGGTAATATCCGCTGCCGTGTAGCCACCATTCGCCCTAATGGCAAAGTGCGCGGTGACGTGTTGGCTGATACGGTACATATTCACGGCGAAATTGAGGGTCTGATCAAGGCGCGCTCGGTGCATCTTTATTCTGGTTCACGGGTGCAGGGAACCATTATGCACGAGTCGCTATCGGTTGAAGACGGCGCGCTGATCGACGGTAAATTCAAACGTACCGACAAGGTCTTTTTAGATGAGGACGACATTACCCGCCCGGCGGTTGGCATGGCAGGCGCATCTGCCGTTGATTTTGAGAATGACAATGACAATCAGGAACCCATCTCCGCTGAGGAATTGAAACTCCTTGAGAATCTGAGGTTGATTAGTTAGGCTGGGTAGCGGGGGCAGATATATAAGGGTGATGGCGGAGCCACCTCTTTCTTGCAGGTATGTTCTCCGTACTCTTTGCCTGGGCTGCTTAGATGTCCTATTCCTCCCCCCAGATTTCCTTCAGCCGTGACGGGCGGCCCGAGCCGTATTTATAGGCGTTATAATGGGTGGCATTTTT
>JAJTIB010000159.1 GCA_021300075.1 Rickettsiales bacterium | reverse complement strand
GTTTTTCCGCTGCTTTCTCACGGAGATGGCAGGTATTCAGCAGCACCAGATCCGCCGTATCCGGCGTGTCGGTCGTCTCATAACCCAGGGGCGAAAGCAGTTCGGCCATGCGTGCCGAATCATAGGCATTCATCTGGCAGCCATAGGTTTTGATGTAGAGTGTTTTAGTCATGCTGGGCGTTTAGAGTGCGTTAATCTTCGCGGCAAGGATAAAGTCATTACGGGTAAGGGCGTTGAAATGATGGGTGGTGAGGGTCACACCCACGTAACCCCAGCCAAGTGTCAGGTCGGGATGATGCCCCTCCGCTTCTGCCAGCGCCCCAAGTCGGTTGGTAAATGCGAGCGCAGTGGCAAAATTCTTGAATTTATACTGGCGATGAATTGCTCGGCCATCTGTCGTTAATTTCCACCCTTTGATTTCCCTCATCATGGCTTTCACTTCTTCGCCTGTTAGGGCTGCACCTTCGCCATGACATGGCCCACAAGTCTCTTTTGTCAGTCCCATATTGACCTCCTACCTTTGTATCATCATACAGGCGCTATGGGAAAAATCCAATCCGCATTCCTTGGCTTTGATTGCAGTGCTGGCGCCGGATCAGTGGCACTCAGGGTGAATGAGCATATTGAAAGCATCGCCCTTGCCGGCGGCAAACAGGCAGCCACCCTCGTACCTGCCATAGAAAGCCTGATGCAGCAGGCCAGACTGCACTATAAAGATTTAACGGCAATTGTTACCACGCTTGGCCCGGGCAGTTTCACCAGCTTGCGCGTGGCACTTGCAACCGCTCATGGCCTTTCCCTTGCCAGCGGGGTCGATCTGCGGACGCTGAACACCCTCGAGGCCTATGCCTGGCAAGCGGCCACTGATTGTGACGTAATACTCAATGCTGGTAAAGGTGAGGTTTTTTATCAATCTTTTCACTGGGAGGGAGGAAAACCCCAGTCTGAGGGCGAAATTCAACTCGTAAAGCCTGAGGCTTTGCGACTGCGTCGTGGTTTTATTATTGGCAATATCGCCCTGCCTGAGCTTGCCATGACAGCCGTCCCCCTGGATGCGGGCACACTCTGCCGCATCGCTCACGAACTCGCCCCTACGCCGCTAACTGCGGCTATGCCACTTTACATCCGCCCGCCGGATGCCAAGTTGCCTGTCGTTCAGGAAGCTGGTAGCTAAAGCATTCAATCCATTTATCATGGAGTCTCGTTATGAAACGTCTGTTTGTTGCACTGATCTCACTCACCCTTGCTGCCTGTCAGGAAGCCCCAGCGCCGCAGAGCTTTCCTCCGCTTAATTTCAGCGCACAGCCAAAAATCAAGGTAGCAGTTATGGAAATACGTGTGATTGAAAATTACAAATCACCCATGATTGCACCAAATGTTGAACAGAATTTTCCAATATCTCCCAGCACTGCAATTAAACAGTGGGTCGAGGGCCGTATGCAGGCGGCAGGCAGTTCCGGGATTTTGGAAATCACCATCAATGACGCCTCAGTGATTGAGCGCCCATTACCGATCACCCAAGGTATCAAGGGATTTTTCACCAACGACCAGAGCGAGCGTTATGATGCGTCCATCAATGTCACATTTCGACTTTACGACGGAGTGCAAACAATCTCCGTGGCTGAAGGCAATGTTCAGGCAACTAAATCAATCTCAATAGCCGAGAATACCAGTGTCGCTGAGCGTAAAAAAATGTTTTACAGCATGGTGCAGAAAATTATGACCCCGTTTAATCGCGAGGCCGAGGCTCGGCTCAATCAGTATTTTAGTCCCTATCTGCGTTAGCAACTTATGCAGATTTATCTCCCTATCGCTGAAATCTCCGCCCATGTACTGGCGTTGATTGCGTTGGGCGGCATCACCGGCATCATCGCCGGAATGTTCGGAATCGGTGGCGGCTTTCTTCTTACCCCCATGCTTATTTTCATGGGTATCCCCCCTGCTGTTGCAGTTGCGACCTCAGCCAATCAGATTATTGCCTCCTCTTTCTCGGGATTTCTACAGCACTGGCGCCATAAGCGCGTTGATTTAGCCATGGGGAATTACCTCGTCGCGGGCGGAGCAATTGGCGCATCGCTTGGCATTTGGCTCTTCAGCGCCCTGAATCGTGCCGGACAGATTGACCTCATCATCACTATTTTATACGTCACGATTTTATGTATCGTTGCCTTGATCATGGCGCGTGAGGCGCTGGCCTATTTCCACGATAAGGAAAAGCAGGAAGTCGCGCAGGATGAAATTCTTTTTCCCATGCTTGACCGCCTTCCTTGGCGCCTTAATTTTTCCCGCTCAAACGTCACCCACAGCCTGTTGCTGCCGATTGCCCTTGGCATCACTACCGGTCTACTTATTGCGCTGATGGGCATTGGCGGAGGATTTCTGATGTTGCCACTCATGCTTTATGTGTTGCGGATGCCTCCCTCGGTCATTGTCGGCACGTCACTCTATCACATGATGTTCACAACCGCTCTGGTTACCCTGCTGCATGCTGTTACCACCCAGACGGTGGATGTGGTGCTGGCCGCACTGCTGTTACTCGGCTCGGTAGCGGGCGCACAATGGGGCGCGCGCCTCAACCACCGTCTGCCGATTCATTATCTGCGTGGGCTGCTTGCGCTCATCCTCTTTTGCGTGGCTCTGAGACTGGCATATGGCCTCTTTATTACGCCACCGGAAATCTACACTCTTACCGTGCTACCTTCATGAACAGACACTTTCGCACACTTTGGCTTCCCTTCGCGCTGCTCATTCCCTGGATGGCACAGGCCGAAGAAGCGCCCATTAATTTCAACCTGCCGCTCATCGCTGATATTTCCAATCATGCGATTGAAATTCACGCGAGCTTCTCGGGCACGGAGTTATTGCTTTATGGTGCGCGCAACACTGCTGGAGACCTGATTATTCTCGTGCGTGGACCTGCGGCAGATGTGCGCCTGCGCCGCAAAGAAAAAATCGCCGGAATGTGGATGAATGTCGAAAGCCGACGTTTCAGCGCCCTGCCTCTTTATTACGCGCTGGCCAGCACTGCTCCGGTCGATACTGTCCTAAGTGCGACTGAACGCCGCCATCTAGGTATCGGCGCGCCTACCGTTATCGCCACTGCTGCGGGTGGTGAGGGTAATTTCAACCTGCCGCTTGAGCAGCAGCTTAAACAACGCGGTTGGTATGTCGCCGCCGCGCCCATTCGCTATTTCGGCGAAACATTATTCAAAACCACTATCCCCTTCCCCGACTCTTTGGCGCGGGGGCATTACACCGCAGAAGTATATCTGGTGCGTGACGGCATAATCCTGAGTAGTCAGACCATTCCCCTAAGCGCTTTCAAAACCGGCATCGACGCGTGGATTTATGACATGGCACATGAGCGTCCATGGCTTTATGGTCTTGCAGCAATTTTTCTTGCCATCACTACTGGTTGGTTCGCCCACCGCATCATGGGCAATGCCAGACGTTAGGCTGCATTACCGTCACGCAGTCTATCACGCAGCCAGCGATAACCCTGCTTCACTTTACCCCAGTACCAGCCTTCGGGGCGGGTGGTCATGACCCGCGTGCCAGCGAGAAAATCCTGCCAGCCCCGCGATTGCTTATCAAACGTCATCCAGATAACACCAAGCATCAGCGGCGCACAAGCGAGGATATAACCAAAATAACGCAACACCAAGCGCCCAGTAGATGGGAAGGTCACACCATCCCTTGTGGTGATTTTCAGCCCCATCAGCCATTTGCCGGGCGTGGTTTTAAGCGTCGCCTGACACAGCACCAAAAGGACGCCAATCACCGCTATCTGAATCCAGAAATTTGTCATCCATAATGCCAAAAAGCCCGACCGCACGGCAAAATCTAAGAATTCGCCAACCGTTGAGGTTTGTGCAAACTGTGTCGTCACCGCCGGGTCAAGCTGTGAATACAGGCGGGCGCTCAGATACTGAAACGGCCGATTCAGCAAACTGAAAAGCAAGGTCATATCAATAGCGGAAGCCATCATGCGCTCTGAAAAGCGCCCATAAGGAGATGACGGTTTGCGCTTGCGCGGCCTTGGCTTCAGCTTTGCCTCCAGCCATAATTTAGTTTTTTCTAAATCCATGCCATATCCATGTTGGGGTGTTGCCAAGACTGCGAACGCGCAAGCGTGATAAGATGCGTTGGTTTGGTAATGAAATCTGTAAGTGCCTGACGAGTCGCCTCCAGCCCCACCGAATCCACCAAGGATTCGCTGATGACCACCGCATGGAGCATGATATTTCTCGCTTTCATAACACTGATTGCTGTCAGCGTATGACTCAGACTGCCAAGATAACTGCCAGTGACCAGAATAACCGGCCAGTCGATCGCCGCCATCCAGTCAAGCACCGTCTGACGGCCGTGGAGTGGCACCATCACACCCCCGACACCTTCCATGAAACCTTCACGAATTTTGTGGCTCCAGTTAATGAGTGATCCCACATCCAGCGACTTACCTTCAGCTTTCGCAGCCATCGAGGGCGCGAGCGGAGCTTCATAACGCCAGGGAGAAATCTCGGTAATATTCTCCAATGTGACAGGCCTGTTCATCGCCGCCAGCAGCTGGCCGCTATCACTTGTCGCTGCTTCGGCGAGCGTAAACCCTGAAATCACGGGTTTATAGGCCGCGCGCTTAGTTTTATGAGCGAGCGCAGCTGTAACAAAAGTTTTACCGATGCCTGTTCCAGTGGCTGTAACAAAATAACGGGTCATGGTTTCTCAAAAATCAGGGTGATCACGTCCCATGTTGCGGGAAGGCCCAGTGGATGGGAGTAAAGGCCTTCGTAAGTCGCGATCATTGTACCAAAACGCTTAACGCCGGAAAGATGCCGTGCGCGTGATTCACTTTTATTATTAGCACCAATGCGTTTAATCTGCCGCATTAAATCCTCAACTCGTATCACATATTCCGTCGTCAACGATTCCTGGGCGGCCAGCACTTGCAACCCCGCTTCGCGTGCGATGCGTGTATAAATTTCCATCCCCGGCATTGCCAGAACGCCTGAGGGCATCTCAGCTTTTTCCATCGCCACGCGCAGCTCAATCAGCGTCTGTTCACCAAAACAGGTCACGACTGCACGTCCGCCCGGGCGCAAAACCCGCGCCATTTCTCTGAATGCTCGCGGTTTATCGCCCACCCATTGCATACAGAGACCGGAAAATACACCGTCAAAGGCCGCGACTGCATATGGCAGGGCACTCACATCCGCGACCAATGCTGGCGAATGTTTGCGCGCGAGTCTTGCCATACCAAACGCAACATCAACTCCATGAATCATCCAGTCAGGATGGCGTGTGCGAGCTTTCGATGCGAAGGATCCCGTACCGCAACCCACATCCAGAATTTTGGCATAACGTGGAAAATATTGCCCTGCATACATCAGCGCGCGTAACAATAACTCATTTTGAAGAACTGCGTGGGCGTCATATTGCTCGGCAATACGATCAAAATCTTCAGCAACGCGGCGATGTTCAATCGTCATGGTGGGACTGCACTAAACGGTGAAACGCAATTGGGTCGTGCAGATGCGGCGCATGGCCGCAATCTGACCAGATTTTTAATCTGGCATAAGGCAGCGCATTTGCCAAATGCTTTGACTGTGCTACCGGCACAATCACATCGTTTTCGCCATGAATCAGCAAGGTCGGCGGAATGCGTGATACGTCCTGCCCATAAAAACTATCACTGGCCAACGCGTCAAGCCAGGGCAGCCAGCGTGGCGTATGCTCTACTTCCTGGTGATGGCCAAGCGCCGCCATCACCCGAGCGTGATGCTGGTCGCCCTTGGCAATCAGTCCGTGAAAGCGGGTTTTGCTGCGCGCCGGGTGGTGCACGTAATTTTCACGAAACTGCGCGAAAGTTACCGGATCCATCGCCGCTTTCACCCTGCTGTCAGCAACAAATTGATACGGCACGGCGATCAGGGTCAGTTTTTTTGGGTTAAGCACGCCCGCTTGAATCGCTTTGAGCGCCAGTTGCCCGCCCATTGACCAGGCAACTACCTGTGATACATTCGCAAATGGCGCTAACCCTGCAAAACTCGCTTCGGGACTGGGATAATCACTGTAATCAAAATATGCAGCATCAGGAATAATCCGCGCCAGTGCATCACTTGGCTGTGTCCATCCACTCAAAGTCAGGATATTCATGGCAGGTGCTCAGCTATCATATTTTTTATCACAGTATACGCTCCTCTTTTATTGCCGCCACCAGCGCATCGACCATGCTCTCATCATGAAGCGCGCTGAAGGTCACCCTGAGCCGCGCCGTGCCTGGGGGGACAGTGGGTGGGCGAATCGCGCTTACCAGAAAACCTTGGGCTTCAAGTTTGCGGCTGGCCTCAAGCGCGATAGCAGCATCCCCCAACATCACTGGTACGATTGCGCTCTGGGCAGTGGCAAGATTTAGTGCCTTGGTAAATCTTCGAGCCAAAGCGAGAGTTTTTGTGCGAAGTTCGGGCGACATAATTTCAAGGGCTGCATCTGCCGCTGCAACCGTGGCAGGCGGAAGAGCTGTTGAGAAAATAAAACTACGCATGGTGTTGATGAGGTAATCAATCAGCGCTTGGCTTCCGGCCAGATAACCACCATACCCGCCCGCAGTTTTGGAGAGTGTCCCCATCCAGATATCGGGTGCAGCTGCGGGTTCCACTATCCCCAGACCATGCGCGTCATCCACCATCAAGATAGCATCATGAGCGTCGCATAAAGCGCGCATTTTGACCAGTGGTGCGACGTCACCATCCATACTGAACACATGATCAGTGACGACCAGACATTGATTATGTTCGCGGCGATATTTCATCAATATTCGTTCCAGATCCTCCATATCATTATGCTTGAAGCGTTTAAGCATTGCGCCCGAAAGTGCTGCACCATCAAGGATACAGGCATGAACAAGCCGGTCAGCGAGTATCAGATCGCCCTTGCCAACAAGTGCCGGAATTGCTCCAAGATTGGCGAGATAACCACTCCCCACGACCAATGCTGCTTCCGTTTGCTTCATTCCCGCAAGGCGGGCTTCGAGCGACGCATAATACGGGTGATTACCGGTGATGAGGCGCGAAGCCCCCGCGCCCACACCAGCACGCAAGAGTGCATCCCCTGCCGCCGCCTTGACCGCCGGATGCAGGCTAAGCCCGAAATAATCATTACCTGAAAAGGAAACCAGTTCTCGCCCCTCGCGAACCACGCGCACTCCAGAAACGACTTCCGTCGGCCTCAAGACGCGCCGCAGGCCGACACTGGCGGACGCCGCCAGTTCCCGCTTCAACCTGTCGTCTAATGCTGGCATTTTCATTTTCACTTGTTATATAGTCTTCATTTTGAAGATAAGTAACGGAGAGTCTATGCAGACGCAACTGAGGCATGATTGGACGCGCGAGGAAGTGCAGGCGCTTTTTACTTTGCCGCTAAATGACCTGTTGTTTCGCGCCCAGAGCATTCATCGCCTGAATTTTGACCCGAACGCGATACAAATCTCCACCCTCTGTTCGATTAAAACTGGCGGCTGCCCCGAGGACTGCAATTACTGTTCGCAAAGCGCGCAGTTCGAGACACCCGTTAAAGCCTCAAAAATCATGGCGGAAGATGAAGTGCTGAACGCTGCTCGTGCCGCCAAGAAAGAGGGCGCGACGCGTTTCTGCATGGGCGCGGCCTGGCGTTCACCCAAGGCGCGAGACATGGAGAAAGTCACAGCTCTTGTACGAGGCGTCAAGGCCCTGGGGCTTGAAACCTGCGCTACGCTGGGAATGCTTACCCCCGCTCAGGCAATCGAGCTAAAGGAGGCGGGGCTTGATTATTACAACCATAATATCGACACCTCGGAAACACATTACAGCAAAATCATCACCACTCGTACATTTGCCGACCGCCTGGAAACGCTTGAAGCGGTCAGAAACGCGGGAATGAAAGTTTGTTGCGGTGGAATTTTAGGGCTTGGTGAAAGCGTTGAGGATCGAGGCGAAATGCTACGGACACTGGCGAACCTGCCTGTTCATCCCGAATCCGTACCAATCAATCAGCTTACACCGATTGCTGGAACGCCACTGGAACATCAGACCCCCGTCAGTGACCTTGATTTCATTCGTACCATCGCCGTCGCTCGAATCTTATTACCCCAATCCATGGTAAGACTTTCCGCCGGACGCGATGCAATGAGCGATGCAATGCAGGCCTTGTGTTTTTTTTCTGGCGCGAATTCGATTTTCTATGGCGAAAAGCTTCTGACCGCCGGCAACCCCGACACCGCGCGTGACCGCAGCCTTTTCGCTGCGCTTGGTCTAACACCGATGGCCCCGCCCACCGACGCTGGCAGCCATGCCGCGTGAACCTCTCTCTGACTGGCTGGCCGAAGGCTGGCCGCATATCTGGCTTCCCTACACCCAGATGCAGACGGCCGTCCCGCCCCTACCCGTCGTCAGCGCCCATGGTTCGACGATCCAACTCGCGGATGGGCGCGAGCTGATTGATGGTATTGCCAGCTGGTGGAGCATGTGCCATGGCTACCAGCATCCGCATATTGTAAAAGCCATTCGCGAACAGGCTGAAATCCTCAGTCACGTCATGCTCGGCGGGCTCGCCCATAAACAGGCCTACAAGCTCGCCGCACGGCTAACAAAAATAGCACCAGAGGGTTTGACCCGCGTTTTTTTCTCGGACTCCGGCTCGGTGGCGGTTGAAGTCGCACTTAAAATGGCGCT
Organism: Rickettsiales bacterium; assembly: GCA_021300075.1. Classification (GTDB taxonomy): domain Bacteria; phylum Pseudomonadota; class Alphaproteobacteria; order Rickettsiales; family UBA3002; genus JAFLDD01. The sequence goes on along the minus strand of JAJTIB010000159.1, from coordinate 3,150 downwards.
GCAGTACTGGCGTAATCAGGGCGAACACCGCCGCAACAAATTCATCTGTTTTGAGCGCGGCTATCACGGCGATACGCTCGGCGCAATGTCGGTCTCTTCGCGCAGTTCTTTCACTGCGGCCTTTGATGCGGTAACACTCCGCAACTACACCCTGCCCATCCCCAGCGACGAATACGGCTTCGCCGAATTCGCCGAGACTGTAGCCGCTATTCATAGCCAGGTGGCTGGGCTGATTCTCGAACCGCTGGTACAGTGCGCGGGTGGATTCGCCATGCACTCGGCAGACATTGTCTCAGAAATTCGCCGTGTCTGCCGTGAGCATGGCATCCTCTTTATTGCCGACGAAATCGCAACCGGTTTCGGCCGAACCGGCAGTATGTTCGCCTGTAACGAGGCAGCGATCACGCCCGATATTCTGTGTCTGGGAAAAGCCCTGACTGGCGGCCATCTTCCCCTTGCCGCAACACTTGCGACGGAAAAGGTATTTGCAGGGTTCGCCGGCGATACTATCGACAAAGCTTTCATGCACGGCCCGACTTATATGGGAAATCCCCTTGCTTGTGCGGCGGCCAATGCCTCACTCGACCTGTTCGAACGCGAGGATCGTATCGCGCAGGTAGAGGCGATTGAGGCTTCTCTATTTACGGGTCTCAGGCCACTTCTTTCGCATCATAAGATTCGAGATGTACGCATCAAAGGTGCCATCGGAGTCGTGGAGCTGGATGCTAGCCTGACCGATTTTACTCGCCTCAGGGCGCGACTGATTGAAGAAGGCGTCTGGCTGCGACCACTGCATAACACGCTTTATCTCATGCCTCCCCTCACCATCAGCCCGCGTGAATTAGAGAAATTAATTCAGGCCGTCTTTGCGGTGCTAGGCCTCTAACTCATCAATGTAACCCGCAATGACGTCCAGGCCATGCTGCCAGAAATCTGGGCGAGTCGCGTCGAGATCGAATGGCGCGAGTAATTCCTTGTGACGGAGTGTGCCGCCCGCCTCCAGCATGTTCAGGTATTTTTCAGCAAAGGCCACGCCTCGTCCGGCCTTTTTTTCGCGCTGAAAGACGCCGTAGAGTGAATTGACAAGGCAATCGCCAAACGCATAGGCATAGACGTAAAATGGCGTATGAATAAAATGCGGAATATACATCCAGTAATGCTGATATTCCGGCTCCAGCTTAATGGCAGGGCCAAGCGACTCGCGCTGGACTTCCATCCATAATTCGCCAATGCGAGAGGTTGATAACTCACCCTCGCGCCGCGCATCATGAAGACGCCGCTCAAACTCGCAGAATGCTGTCTGCCGCACGACCGTATTGAGCATATCTTCCACTTTGGAGGCAATCAACAGGCGGCGCTGTTTTTTGTCCCGGATCTGCGCGAGGAGCGACTGAAAAGTTAGCATTTCACCAAAAACCGAAGCAGTTTCAGCGAGGGTAAGAGGCGTGTCGCACATCAGCGCCCCTTGTTTTGCCGCAAGCACCTGATGCACGCCGTGACCTAGTTCATGGGCAAGGGTCATTACATCGCGGATTTTTCCCTGATAATTAATTAGCAGATAGGGGTGCACGGAAGGCACGCAAGGATGTGCAAACGCGCCCGGCGCTTTGCCCGCTCGAACCGGTACATCGACCCAGTTCTCCTTGAAAAAACGCGCGCCAATTTCGGCCAGTTCGGGCGAAAAATCATGGTAACTTGCGAGTACCTGTTTTACCGCTTTCTTATAAGGAATTACACTGTCCTTCTCTTTGGGCAGAGGGGCGTTACGGTCCCAGTAGGGCAATTTCTTGACACCGAACTGTTTGGCTTTCCAGCGGTAGTAGCGATGCGAAAGCCCTGCGTAATTGGCACGCACCCTGCTCACCAGCGCCTCAACCACTTCGTCTTCCACCTGATTGGCGACGTTGCGGCTGGAGATGGGGGACTTGAAACCCCGCGTCGAATCCTCAACCTGTTTGGATTTGGCGAGCGTATTCGTAATGAGCGTATAAAGCGGAGCTTCGGCGGCAAAGACACGAGCGATTTCTTTAGCTGCAGCTTTACGGGTTTTACCGTCCTTGTGCGACATCAGATCGAACACTTCGGCCGAAGATAACTTCTTGCCTTTCACCTTAAACACAAGGCGGGTGATGGATTCGTCAAACAGCCTCGTCCAGCCTTGCTGAGTCACCGATTGCTCGTGAATATAACGCTCCAGTGCGTCGCTCAATTGATACGGTTTAAAACTACGCACAATTCCAAGCCACGGCTGGAAATGGCGCAAGAGCGCCGATGATTTATAAAGCGCGGCAAGGGTTTCATCGCTGAGATGATTTAGTTCAAGCGTAAAAAACACCAGCCTCGAGGAATGCGCGGTCAGGGTTTCGAGAGTGTTCTGGTAAAACTGCGTATTGGCAGGGCGCAACATATCACCTGCGTAAAGAAGCTGAGCATAGCTGCCAATTTTGCCGCTTAACTCCTGCAGACGCTCATAGCGACGGATGGCTATAGCCAAATCTTCCGCAGATAACTTCTTTATTTTGCCCTCATAGGCGCTGGAAAAAGCGGCTGTATCTTTTGCAATCTGGGATAGATCTCGGGTAATGGCGTGATCATCAATACCGCGGTAAAGATGCGACAAATCCCAACCAGGTAACTTTTCCTTAACCCCTTTTTTTGCCATAGCTACTCCGATGCTTTGGCAGGTGCGGGGGTGGAAACTTCTTGAGCTTTTTCAGCATCAGGTTTTACATCCTCCGCTTGATTTTTTGGCATGGACGGAGTTGTTTTCTCAGCCGGTTTTTCGAGCAGTGCAGCAGGCGCTGGCGCATCAAGCGGAGTTCGCATGCCACCAAACACTATCGCCATGACTTCTTCCAGCGTCACCTTGCCGACCTCAAAAGTGCCGCCGCGCGCGCGATTTATATCGAGCGTCACATCTGTGGCATCAACCAGTCGCTCGCCCACGGTACGCAGTAGAAATGTGTTGGCCACCTCTTCAGTTTTGATGTCGCTGAGTTGAGCATCTGCAAGAATTTTACGCCAGGCAGGTAAATCAGTCATTGTAACCGTCGCTGTACCCACCGGCAGAATATCGTCGCTGCTGGTGACGAAATCCGCCGTTGCATCGAGTTTCGCGGCTTTGGTATGGAGCGCGAAGTTCGACAGCTT
>JAJTIB010000129.1 GCA_021300075.1 Rickettsiales bacterium | reverse complement strand
GCAAGGTAAAGTCCGGGCTGTTTCTTGGTTTCAAGAGTTGGTTTCAGTTCTCGCGGGTCGCCAAAATCATACTCACTGGCATAGCCCGGTCGCAGAATAAGAACCTTCTCTAGGCCGGGAATGGAGTGAATCAGCTGGTGTTGGACCTCTTCGGGCAAAGAGGTGGAAATACCATTAGGCTAAACTGTGTCATCATCCAGACCCTCGGGCTCAAGGAAAATCTGGTGGCGCTCGCGATCTGAGAACCTCACGACTTTATCCTCAATTGAGGGGCAATAGCGCGGTCCGGTAGATTCTATCTGTCCCGAATACATGGGCGAGCGATGAAGGTTTTCGCGGATGATTTGATGCGTTTCAGGGGTGGTGTGCGTAATAAAGCAAGTCATCTTCGGGACGCGGACTTGATCGGTAAGATAGGAAAAAGGAATGGGCGGATTATCGCCAGGCTGTGACGTCAGGACCGACCAGTCAATGGTCTTACAGTCAAGCCGGGCAGGGGTCCCTGTCTTAAGGCGGCCAAGCGCAAGATTCAGTCGCGCTAGAGTTCTGGACAGGCCTAAAGACGGGGCTTCCCCGACACGACCAGCCGGAGTTTTCTTCTCTCCAAGATGGATTAGCCCACGCAGAAATGTGCCAGTCGTCAACACCACGCGGCCCGTGACATAGGCTGCGCCTGACTTACCAATCACAGCCTTTAGTGAGCCATTCTCGATAAGTAAATCATCGGCCTCATCCTCAATAATGGTGAGATTCTCATATTCCGCCAGAATGGACTGTACCGCCTGACGGTAGAGCTTGCGATCTGCCTGTGCGCGAGGCCCACGTACAGCGGGGCCCTTACTGGCATTTAGCATCTTGTAGTGGATTCCCGCCTGGTCAATAGCACGACCCATGACACCATCAAGGGCATCAATCTCTCGCACCAGCGTACCCTTGGCAATGCCACCTATCGCTGGATTGCACGACATCTCTCCGACCGTTGCGCGCTGATGGGTGATTAGGGCGGTACGCGCGCCAAGACGTGCTGAGGCTGCAGCAGCCTCAGTTCCGGCATGGCCGCCGCCAATCACGATGACATCAAACTGTTTCACGTGGAACATATCTACTTGCCAATGCAAAAGCTCGCGAAGATGACATCCAGTAAATCATCGACTGCGATCTTGCCAGTAATTTTAGCGATAGAAGCAGCCGCGTGACGCAGCTCCTCGCATTGAAGTTCAATGGGCGTATCTAAAGAAAATTTTTCGAGTGCTGCGAGTGCTGACGCAAGGAACTGGCGATGCCGCGCCTGCGTAATAAGCGGGGAGGGGGCGCGCGTAAACTTATCATCGAGCCAGGATTTGATCGCCGCAATTAAATCATCCATACCCGCGCCAGTTTTTGCACTAACCTGCAGGGCAGGGGAGGGGGCATTCTTAAGGTCGCATTTTGTATAAATTTTTAAGCAATTTTCATCCATAAGGGCAAGGGCTTGCTTTTGCGATTCCGCATCCGCAACGACATCAATCAGCAATAGTTTTAAAGCCGAATTCCGGGCGCGATTTCTGGCACGTAGAATCCCCTGTTTTTCAACCTCATGGGTGGCATCGCGAATGCCAGCAGTATCGATTAGCGTCACCTTATAACCACCTATATCGAGCGGAACTTCGAGAAGATCCCGGGTCGTCCCTGCTTCGGGTGAGACAATAGCAATATCACGCTTTGTCAATGCGTTAATAAGGGTTGATTTGCCCGAATTCGGAGCCCCAATTAGCACAATATCAATTCCGGATCGGATCTGCTCTCCAATCGCCCCGTCATTCAGCAGCTGGCCTATTTCTTCACGAAGAACGGCAATTCGAGCAGTAACATCATTGAGGACGGATTCGGGGATGTTCTCATCGGGAAAATCAATATAGGCCTCAAGCAATGCGAGAGGATAAATGACCGAAGCCCGTAGCGCTTCGAATCGCTGACTATTTTGACCAGAGTACTGGCGGATTGCCTGAATATGCTGGCTTTCGGTCTCAGCATTTATCAAGTCAGCAAGACCTTCAGCTTCTGCAAGATCAAGTTTGCCGTTGATGAAAGCACGGCGTGCAAACTCACCCGGCTCGGCCAGACGCAATCCCTGCTGCCGACCGAGATAATCGAGAACGGATTTAACCACCGCCCGCCCACCATGCAGCTGCAGCTCGACGACATCCTCCCCGCTAAAGCTGTTCGGTGCTGGGAAATAAATGCAAAGAGCGCGGTCGAGAAAATTTTTCCCGTCTTTTAGGGTTTTGAGAGCCGCCACGCGTGGGGGCGGTAGGGTTGTGAGGCCCGCTACTGCTTGCGTGGTATTTGCCCCGCTAATGCGAATAACCGCAACGCCCGCCCGACCGGGGGGCGTGGCAAGGGCATAGATGGTTGAAGCATTTGGCTGCATGGGCGCAGTGATGTAGCGTAGATGACGGCGAATGCAAGAGAAAGCCGAGGGACGGAAGCCGCGAGGTTTTAGATGTCACCCCGCATTTATTGCGGGGTCTGGTTTTTCTTGAAGAAACCGGATGCCGTCATAAAGACGGCATGACAATTTTTCTGCAAGACCAGCCTTTTTCAACCTCCCCTCCATCTCCCCCCGCAAGCAGGGGGAGAGAAGAAAGCGCGCACGCGGGAGAGATGAGCGACGGCAGCCCCGTTATGCGAGCGCAGTAGCGCGAGCCAGCCATGAGCCGCGAAGGGCGCCCCAAGACGAGGGCAGTAGCCCGAGCCGGGGTCAATTTAAAAGAAAAGGGGCGGTGATTTCTCACCGCCCCTCCCTTAGCTTTAGTTACGACGTAACTAGAACGCCACCTGCGTACCGAGCAGGAAGGTCGTGCCTTTGTTGTCGTAAGTCGTGCCAGCGGAATCGGCATCGTAGAACGATACTTCAGCGTATGGCGTCAGGCCGGGAGCGAGTTTGTAATCCGCACCAACCACGATGTTGCTGAAATCACTATCGACAGCAGACGTCTCGTACGCGCTGTCAAGGTAGGTAACGGACAGACCGATCGGGCCTGCTTCGTAACCACCACCAACAGTCCAATACTCGGCATCGCCGTTAGCCGTCTTCAGCTGGCCTGAGTCACCCCAGTTACCGTAAGAACCGGCTACGCTGAAGCCCTGGAAACCAGCGAGAGCACCAACGTTCCAAGCGCGGATGTCTTCTCTTTCGTTGGCTACAACCGTCGCGTCGTTAGCTTTCGCGATTTCGCCAGTAGCAGCAAGCGCTACGCGAATTTCGTTAAAGGTGTTGTCATAGCTGAGTGCACCATTAAACACGTTGCCCTGATCCAGAGCGCCCGGAGTTGCACTCTCGTCAGTGCGGCCAAGAGACTGACCACGACCTTGCAGGCTCGGCGTATAGCTCACACCAGCCTGGAAGCCCGAGAATTTCGGGGTGTAGTAGTTGATCTTGGTTGCATTGTAGGTGCTCTCATCACCGAACTCGGTGGTTTTACCATGCTCGGAAACGAGCTTGGAGGTGCTGATGAAGTTAGCACCGTTGGTGGTGGAAGACGACGAGAATGGATTAATGAAATAAGTCCATGCACCATTGATACCGCCGGTTGCAACAGCGAGGGTCGAAGCATCGACACGCATCGTTGCAGCTGAGCTTTCAACGCTACCCATTTCAAAACGACCCCAGTTGCCACCGAGATAGGTGAAAGTACGGGAAGCATTGATGCCTTGACTGTCAGCATCGTTCGTGGCGTCGGCTTCGAGGTCGATCACGGCACCGTAGCCAAGACCACCATTCGTCTTGCCATCCACACGCACCGTGACGGTGTTGTCGTTGCGGAAACCAACAGCGCGGGTTGAGTTATCAAAGTCGTCAGAGGTGTAGCCAGCCTGGAAGTCGGCAAAGCCACCGAGGGTCACTTTGGGCGTCTCAGCGTTAGCAGCTGTTGCCAGCAATGCCGCGCCGATGAGACCCGTCGTACCAAGAAGAATCTTTTTCATACGATTTCGTCCTTTTTTCTAGTTAAAAAATCAAACAATTTTCCGGTTCCGATTAATGGTTCCAGCAACTGCCTGTGAACACAAGGTGCACTTAGCGCATGCCTTGTGCTCCACGCCGCTTTTCTAGGGAAGCGCATCCTGTCAGGCAACCCTGTCCAAGCCTTTTTTAGTGAATCATCGATTTTTACACTCCGCCTGTTGCAGTTATGCCACAAGGACACAGTGGCGGTGGCACTTGCAGCACACAAAACTCTACGCTATTGAATTGGCTATGGAAAATTCGACTGGCAGGGACAAGAAGGGGCTGGAGGCGCGGCTGAAGGCGGTCACAGACGTGGTGGAGCGGGGAGGCGGGGAGGTAGGGAAGCTGGGGGGCGGAGAATCCAAGCAATCAGCCTCTGCCTGTTTCCCTGTTTCCCCTCTTCCCCGCTCCCCCGCCACTCTGATTGCCGTGACCAAGACGCACCCGCTGGCGGTAATCGAGGAAGCCATCCGGCTGGGCATCACTGATTTTGGCGAGAATAAAGTGCAGGAGGCAGCGGCGAAGTATCCGGCGATCAAAGCAAAGTACCCGCACATCAAATTGCATCTCATCGGCGGGCTGCAGTCCAATAAGGTGAAGGAGGCGCTCGCGCTATTCGACGTGATTCATACCATTGATCGGCCCAAGCTGGTGGATGCGGTGGTGAAAGAGGTGGTGCGTGGTGGGTGGTGGGTGGTGCGTAAAGAAAAAGATGCTCCAGAAAATGGCCAAAACGCAACGCCTCACATACCACGTACCACGCATCACGCACCACGCGTCTTCCTCATTCAGGTCAATACCGGTCAGGAAGCGCAAAAAGGCGGTGTCAGCCCGGCTGAGCTTCCGGCACTTCTCGCTTACTGCAAGGCGGCGGGGCTTCCCATTTCCGGGCTGATGTGTATTCCGCCGGCCAATGAACCGCCCGCGCCGCATTTCGCCTTGCTGCAAAAACTCGCAGCGAAGCATGGTCTTAAGGAACTGAGCATGGGAATGAGTGGCGACTATAAGATAGCCTTACGTTTTGGGGCGAGCATGATTCGCCTCGGCACGGCATTGTTTGGGGAGCGGGAAGCGTGATTCCCCACAATCGCGGCTCATCCCTCAGGGGGATCAAAGATTTATCGAATCATCGAATTACGAATCACAAACTACCGCGCACTCGCCAAATAATTCATCATGCTGGTTTGCCGGTAGGCCTGGGCGGCCGCCTGCGGATTAGAATTGCCGTAAAGCTCAAGAATATGCTGGTCGGCCGGGTTGATGACCGCCAGCCGACCCAGTTGCGGGTTATTACCGGCGCCGGACACCTGTTGCATTCGCGCATATGGATTACTGCCAAGCAGCGCATAGGGCGTTGCAGAAGATGTGGGCGCTGCCGGAGCGATGGACGCGGCGGAAGATTCGATCTCTGGCGCATCATTTCGGGCGAGTGCCTGCACCCTGGCCGGTTCATCTTCACCGCTCAGGGCCGCCAGTACAGTGGCGCCAATGTCTTTACCGGTTTCTTGTTCAAAAATCACATCAGCAAGGGTCGAAACCAGGCCAAAAAAGCCACCCAGTAACGTGCCCCCCGCCATTTTTACCTCGGGGCGAATCGCATCACTCGTGATCTCTCGATAAAGCGCAGAAACAAAGGGAACATGCTGGAGGGGGTTAATGAGATCAAGCGCATCCCAGCCGGATAATTCCTCACCTTCCGCCACCTCCGGCTTTCTGACCGCACGCGAAGGGGTGTAGGACAGGCCGGAATCCACCCCTTTGAAGGTATCTTTCGACCAGGACGGTTCAGGATGAATCGTCAGCCGCGTCGGGATTTGAGTGATGGTTTCAATGGCCATAGGACCGAAACCTTGCAAGCCGCGTGCCAGCGCAGAAAGCTGGCTATACCACCTGCAGCAACGCCTCGGCAAAGGCAAGTTTCTGTGTAGCCTCGATTTTTGCGGCCTCGCCTTTGGCTTCGGTAAGTGCTTGTTTAGCAGATGAAATCCGACTTTCAACCTCGGTGCGGCTGCAGTTATCGAGATTCTGCACCTGCTCGCTCAGGATCACGCAGCCCTCTGGTGAGACTTCGGCGTAACCACTTGAGACGAAATAGCGCAGCTCGTCTTCCTTCTGGCTGATGGTCACCACGCCGGGCTTCAGCATGGAGAGAAACGGCGCATGATCGGGCAACACACCGAAATCGCCCTCAATCCCGGGGATTTCGACGAGCGATACCTGCCCCTCAAACTCGCTTTTGAGCGGCGAGACAATCTGCAAATGTAAGGTGCGTGCAGACATGATTTAGGCCGCCGCCAGTTCTTTGGCTTTCTCGACCGCCTCTTCGATGGAGCCAACGAGATAGAATGCGGCCTCGGGCAGATGGTCGTATTCCCCGGCCACAATCGCCTTGAAGCTGGCGATCGTCTCGGCGAGGGGCACATATTTGCCCGGCTTGCCGGTGAAGACTTCGGCCACATGGAAAGGCTGCGACAGGAAGCGCTGGATTTTGCGGGCGCGGGCGACTGTCAGTCGGTCTTCTTCCGACAATTCATCCATCCCTAAAATCGCGATGATATCCTGCAGGGATTTATAGGTCTGCAGGACTTTCTGCACATCGCGGGCAACTTGATAATGCTCCTCGCCGACAATGCGCGGCGCGAGCATACGCGAAGTGGAATCGAGCGGATCCACCGCCGGGTAAATCCCAAGCTCGGCAATCTGGCGGCTCAGAACGGTTGTCGCATCCAGATGGGCGAAAGACGTCGCCGGAGCCGGGTCGGTCAAATCGTCGGCGGGGACGTAAATGGCCTGTACCGAGGTGATGGAGCCTTTATTGGTCGAGGTAATACGCTCCTGCATATTTCCCATTTCAGTGGCGAGCGTCGGCTGGTAACCGACCGCCGAGGGAATCCGCCCCAAAAGCGCGGATACTTCGGAACCGGCCTGCGTAAAGCGGAAGACGTTATCGACGAAAAACAGCATGTCTCGACCTTCAACATCACGGAAATATTCAGCGACGGTGAGGCCAGTCAGCGCCACGCGCGCCCGCGCACCGGGGGGCTCGTTCATCTGACCGTAAACCAGGGCACATTTAGATTTTTTCGGGTCCTCAAGATTAATCACACCCGATTCGACCATCTCGTGATAAAGGTCGTTGCCCTCGCGGGTGCGTTCACCGACCCCGGCAAATACCGAGAACCCGCCGCGCGCTTTGGCGATGTTATTGATAAGCTCCATGATGAGGACGGTCTTGCCCACGCCCGCGCCCCCGAAAAGACCAATTTTTCCGCCCTTGGCGTAAGGGGCGAGCAGGTCAATAACCTTAATACCTGTCTCGAGAATTTCGTCCTTGGTTGATTGCTCGGTAAAGCTCGGCGCTTCGGCATGGATGGGCATGAACTGCTTGGCACCCACCGGCCCGCGCTCGTCAATCGGTTCGCCGATTACATTCATAATCCGCCCCAGCGTGGCGTCCCCCACCGGCACGGTAATCGCCGCACCCGTATCGACCACTTCCTGGCCACGGGTCAGGCCTTCGGTCGAATCCATCGCAATCGCACGCACCGTATTCTCGCCCAGATGCTGAGCCACTTCAAATACCAGCCGGCGGCCATCGACCGTTGCTTCGAGCGCATTCAAAATCGCGGGCAGGACCCCGCCCATGAATTTCACATCGACCACCGGACCGATGACTTGCGAAATGATGCCAATCGCAGCGGCGGATTTTTCTTTACGTAATGCACTCATAGTACTCTCCGTTGATGATAGATGATCTGATGATCAGATGATCCGTGTTTATTTTAGTGCGTTCCTCAGTTTTGCTAACATGGCGGCAATAGAGGCAAATTCCGCGCTCCATAACTCAAAATCATTATGTTCAATATATCCAAGATCCACCGCATATCGTAGCCATATCTGAGTCTCGCAGGCGGAAGCCTCAGCGATCGTGATAAATCGCGCAAACTCTGCCCGAGAGTATTTCTGCTTTATAAAACCTTCGCCAATATTGGCACAAATTGATTTGCTGGCACGACGAATCTGGCTGGCCAGCGCATACTGTTCAATTTTTGGAAAATCCAACGTTTTCTTGTGAATAGTTATCGAAACACTATACGCGCGCTTGAATACCTCGAGATCCCATGGGTTACGCACAAGTTTTGAATGAGGGGCGGGGTTCTTCTCTTCACGGATCATCCGATCATCTATCATCTGATCATCCAGACTCATACCGCCTCCGCGCCCGAAATAATCTCAATCAGCTCCTTGGTAATATTGGCCTGACGGGTGCGGTTATATTTGAGGGTAATTTTCTTGATCATTTCCCCGGCATTTTTCGTGGCATTTTCCATCGCGTTCATGCGCGCGCCCTGTTCGGATGCAGCACTTTCCAGCAGTGCGCGGTAAATCTGCATGGCGAAATTGCGCGGCAATAAGTCTTTGAGGATGGTTTCTTCCTCCGGCTCGTAATCATGGGCAGCGTGCATAGTGGCATCCGCGTTCGCCGCAAATTCCTCGCCTTGGAACAACAGCGGCATGAGCTGCTGCACGGTGACGATTTGCGAAATCACCGATTTGAAGCGGTTATAAATAATTGTCACCACGTCAATCTCGCCGCCTTCGACATGGTTTAAAATCTCACGCGCGATGGCTTCTGCGCCCGCATAATCAATATTGCGGCGCGAAGTGTCGGTACGGAACCCAATAATATCCTCACCAAATTCAAAATTCAGAAAATCACGACCTTTTTTGCCGATGCAGTAGAGCTTCACCTGTTTGCGGTCGGATTTCAGCTCGCGCGCACGTTTACGCACCGCCCGCACAATCGAGGAATTAAATGCACCGCAAAGACCACGGTCGGCGGTCGCAACAATAATTAAATGTGTCTGTTGTTTGCCCGTACCCGCAAGCAGCAAGGGGGCATTATCCATGCCCTCATAATCCCCGGCCAGCCGCGCCACCATCCGCTCCATCGCCGTGGCATAATCACGCAGAGCTTCCGCCGATTCCCGCGCACGACGCAATTTACTAGCCGCCACCATTTTCATGGCTTTGGTGATCTTCTGCGTGGATTTCACGCTTTTGATACGGTTTTTAAGATCCTTCAAACTGGGCATAGCGGCGCACTTATAAAGGGTGGAACACTGTTTTCAATGTTTTCTTTAAGACATTAATGGTTTTTTCCTCGGCGGAAAATTTACCAAGGCAGAAAATGTCCCGCGCTACGGTTTTCTTGTCTGCCCAATGAATAATGTCTTTATGAATTAATTCAATAATATGGTTTTGCCACAGAGCTTCGCTGCGCAGAAAATAATCCAGCACGGCGATATCCGTAAATGTTAAAAACTCTCCTAGTGTATCAGCCGAAACTGCATAATTGTAGCATTGATCGTCTTGCGACCGACCAAAATAGAAAAACAGCTTTTTAGCCCATGCGGCTTTTCCCTTCTTATCGCCAATTCCCCCACACGCCACAAGGAAGAGAGTGATTCTCAATACTTGTTCAGCAAACTGATGCGTTTGTGTAATTTTTCCTGACCTTGACTGTATGACCAAGGTCGAAAATTCGCGACAGAACCCTCGCAGCCCGTCATCGTTAAGGTCAAACAAGTCAAAGAATTTGCAATAGCCATCGTAGTAATCGTATTGAGCGGATTTAGTGGATTTTTTGGCTCTGGCAGCCATTTTTTTAGCTTTTTTGAAATCCACAAAAAGGATTTTGCCATCTGTTTTTTTAAGCGATTCTTTTTCCGCTTCGCCAAGAGAATACACACATAAATCTTCATAGCTGGCGTTGTTTTCTTCGGCGATATCCAAGAGTTTATTGAAAGATTCAATGACATCTTTCGGAAAAATACCGCCCCGCTCCCGCTCCAACCAAGCCACCTGATGGTATAGCGGGTGACTCAGGGCGCTGGGCCTACCAATAAACACATGAAACGGGTGACCTTTTATATCACCAAAATCGCAAGGTACGGTGAATCGCTTCATGCAGAATCTTACACCAACCGGCTTTTCACGCCCGTAATCGCCGTTTTGAGCGCGGCTTCGCTGGCCTCGCTCAGCTTCTCTTCCTTGCGGATTGTATCAAGCAGCGTCTTTTCCGCGCGCAGGGCACGCAGCAATTCATCCTCAAAGGCGCGGACTTTGATAACCGGCAGATCATCGAGATGGCCTTTGACGCCAGCATAAATCACACAGACCTGTTCCTCCATCTGCAGTGGCGCATATTGCGGCTGTTTCAGCAGCTCGGTCAAACGCTGGCCGCGGGCGAGAAGTTTTTGCGTCGCAGCATCGAGATCCGAGCCAAACTGGGCAAAAGCCTCCATCTCGCGGTACTGGGCGAGTTCGAGTTTGATGGAACCGGCCACCTGCTTCATTGCCTTGACTTGTGCCG
>JAJTIB010000222.1 GCA_021300075.1 Rickettsiales bacterium | reverse complement strand
GTGCTTCCCTTGTCCTGTAACTGGTTGGCGAATTCGACAATCATGATGCCATGCTTGCTGATAAGCCCCATCAACGCCACCAGCCCAATCTGACTATAGACATTAAGCGTGCCGCCGGTCAGTGTCATCGCCAAAAGAGCGCCCGCCATAGCGAGCGGGACGGTAAGCAGGATAATGAACGGGTCGCGGAAACTTTCGAACTGCGCGGCGAGCACCAGAAAAATAAAAGCGATGGCGAGGCTGAATAATAGCCCCATACTGGCCGAAGACTCGCGGAACTCGCGGCTCTGGCCACTCACATCGGTGGCAATTTCGGGGCTGATTTCACGCGCCGCTTGTTCCATGAAATCGAGCGCCTGGCCTAGCCCAACGCCCGGCGCAAGATTCGCCGTAATCGTCGCCGCCCGCAATTTATTGAAGTGATTCAGCTCGCGTGGTGCCACGGTCTCAGTCAACGTCACGATATTACTCAGCGGTATCATTTCACCGCTTCTGGCACGGACGTAAATTGCCGTAAGATCGGTCGGTGTGCGGCGTTTATCGTCTTCAATTTTCACCACCACGTCATATTGCTCGCTGCCGCGTTTGAAGCGCGTCACCTTGCGCCCGCCAAGCATGGTTTCAAGCGAGCGTCCAACCTCATCCACTTCAATCCCCAAGCTCGCGAGCTTGTCGCGATCCATCGTCACGCGCAATTCGGGTTTGTTTAGCTTCAAGTCGGAGTCCGGCGCCATCAATTGAGGGTTCTGACGCATTTTTTCGAGGAGCTGTGCCACAATTCCATCCAAGTCTTCATAGCTTTCGGTGGTTTGCACCACGAATTCCACCGGCTGACTACGCCCGCTCTGTCCGAGCGAGGCGGGGTTAATAGCAAAATTAAGTGTCCCCGCAATACCAAATAACTGCGGTGAAATACTGGCGATAATTTCCTGGCTTGAACGCTGTCGATCATCCCAGGGTGTCAGGCCCAACACGCTGAAGGTCTGGGTGACAAGCGGAAAACCCACCGCCACAAAATTCCATTTTGCTTCGGGGATGGACTGGAGAATTTTCTCAAGCTGTTTCGCGTACAGATCGCTATACTGAATGGTGGATCCTTCGGGCGCCAGGCCGATTGCGAAAATCACGCCACGATCCTCGCTGGGCGATAATTCCGATTGCAGATTAGTAAATAGAAAAATCGTGAGTGCAAAAGTGGCGGCGGCAAAAGCGAGCACCAGCTTACGCGCGGCCACCGCCTGATCTAAACGACGGGTATAACCCGCTTCAAGCGCCTTGATCCAGCCCTCAATCCGCGCCGACCAGCGCGGCACCTGTTGCTGGATGGCGATTAAGCGCGAGCACATCATCGGTGATAATGTGAGGGCGGTGATGCCGGAAATCGTGACCGCCGCCGCCAGCGTCATCGCAAATTCGATGAATAATTTTCCGGTGCGGCCGGGCGTAAAAGCGACGGGTAAAAAGACCGCCGCAAGCGTTACGGTCATCGCCACAACCGCAAAGCCAATCTCGCGCATGCCTTTGACAGAGGCATGAATGCGGTCCATCCCCTCCTCCATGTGGCGGTGGATATTCTCGAGGACAACAATCGCATCATCCACCACCAGACCAACCGCAATCACCAGCGCAAGCAGGGTCAGGGTATTGATGGAAAAGCCGAGTATGTACATGACAAACAATGTGCCGATGAGTGATACGGGAATAGTCACAAGCGGAATCAACGTTGCGCGCATGGTTCGCAGAAAAAAGAAAATGGTGATAACAACCAGCAGCACCGCCTCGAAAATAGTTTTAAAAACGTTCTTGATGGACTGGTCGATGAACACCGAAGAATCAAATGCGACATTGAGATTCATCCCTGCCGGAAGATTTTTCTGAATACGCGGTATCTCGGCGCGGATAGCCTTGGAGATATCGAGCGGATTGGCCACCGATTGTTTAACTACACCCAAGGCAATGGCGGATTTATTGTTGAAGCGCGCAATGGATCGTTCCTCCTCCGGCCCGTAGGCAATGCGGGCAACGTCCTTGAAACGCACCAGATGACCGGCCTCCGTCTCGCGTAAAATAATATTGCCGAACTGTTCGGGCGTATTGAGATCGGTCTGCGACACGACGGTAAATTCACGCTTGATCGACTCAATGCGTCCGGCCGGAATCTCGACATTCTGAGCACGAAGCGCATTCTCCACGTCCTGCGTGGTGAGATTATACCCCGCCAGGCGCTCGCGATCGAGCCAGATACGCATCGAATAACGCCGCTCGGCGAAAAGCCGAACATTGGCAACGCCGGGCAAGGTCTGAATGCGATCCTGAACAATGATGTCGGCGGCCTCAGACACATCAAGTGCATTATGGGTGTCACTATTCAGCGTCATCCAGATAATTGGCTGCGCGTCGGCCTCGACTTTGGCAACAATCGGCTCCTCCACATCCTCGGGCAGCAGACCGCGCGCGCGCGCCACACGGTCGCGCACGTCGCTGGCTGCCGCATCAGCATCGCGGCTTAAGCGGAACTGCACGGTGATTTGCGATTGCTCCGAACGCGAGATGGATTTGATGAAATCAATCCCCTCTATCCCTGAGAGCGAATCTTCGAGGGGCTTGGTTACCTGTGATTCGATAATTTTAGCCGAAGCGCCCAAATAATTGGTCTCGACCGTCACGACCGGCACATCGATATTGGGATATTCCCGCACGCTTAAGCGGTCGTAACTGACAATCCCAAGCAGCAGGATGATGAAATTCACCACCATCGAAAATACCGGACGCTGAATGCAGATTTCGGAAATTTTCACGGCCTAACCCTTCGGTTGTGGCGCACCCGGGGGCTTTAAGCTGACCGCCGCACCCTCGCGTAGTTTAATCTGGCCGGACGTTACCACCTGATCGCCAGCATTTAAACCCGAGAGAATCTCCACCCGTCCCTCCTTACGCGCGCCGAGCGTTACTGGGGTAAGTGTCACAGTATTTTCAGGCGTGATGCGATAAACGAATTTATCATTACCCTGAGGCACAATCGCCGCTTCCGGAACCAGAAGTGCGTTGGGCTTGCGCTCCACCAGCAGCGATACGCGGGCAAAAAATCCGGGCTTCAGTATGAAATCGTGGTTTTCAATTGTCGCCCGAAGCGCCACCGCGCGGCCACTCACATCCACCTGCGGGTCGATCGCGAAGACTTCACCGGCAAAAATCTGGCCGGGCACGGCCTCAACTGTAATATCAATTTTCTGCCCGACGCGCAGTTGCCGCGACTGGGTTTCGGGGATACTGAAATCCACCTTCATCGGGTCATAGCTGACGAAATTCGCGAGTTCCTGCCCCACCGTTACATAATCGCCCGGGCTGATGCGCCTGAGCCCCACCGTACCGTCGAATGGCGCGGTGATGGTAGTATAAGCCACGCGCGTGCGGGCAAGGTCGTAATTCGCCTGCGCCACGCCAAGTGAGGCCTCGGCCTCATCCAAACGCTGGCGGGAAGACGCACCGCTTTTGGCGAGTTTTTTAAAGCGCCCGTAATTCAATTTGGCCAGCTGCAGATTAGCCTCGGCCTGCTTGAGTTCTGCGGCGTAAATCCGGTCATCCATCTTGAATAATGGCGCACCCTTTTTGACAAGTGCGCCTTCGGTAAACAGCACCTCAGTAATGCGGCCGGCGAGTTCGGGGCGAAGCGTCGCCGATTCATTGGCGCGCAACGAGCCGACGCTTTCAATCGTCACATCAAGCGCATCGGGCATCAGACGGTACGATTCCACCGACATGGCAAACCCGCCTGGCGCTTGCGCTGGCTTCACAAAGTGCGTGACCGCACGGTAGCCGCCATAGCCGAGTGCCAGCAGGAGAAGGATGAGAAAAATTTTTGACCAAGCCGAACGCTGCGATCGGTTGGGCGCATACGCCGTCATTGTCTACACTCCATTTTTTCCAATCTCTAAAGCGACCCAGCCCTGCTGACCAGTAATTTCTTGGCTTTCGCTACGATTTGCCAAATAAAAATTCACCTATGTTGCGCTGCACAGTCGCTTGAAATATCTGCTGGTCAAACGACAAGCGCCTCTCTATGTTACGGCAATTTTTCACGCTGGTACTTGGCAAAACTCATCAAATCGCTCTCAGGATTGTTATCATGGCGGGTGCAGACGTTAAGGAATTCACGGTCTTTGGCTTGAAGATGTGGCAACAGGTTCTGATTGGCCTGATGCTTGGGATTCTCACCGGCTTTATTCTCAAGGAAGACGCCGCGCCGCTCAAAACTGTAGGCACGATTTTCATCGACCTCATTAAAATGGTCGTGGTTCCACTCATTTTTCTGGCGCTGGTCTCAGGCATCACCAGCATGGGTGACGGTGCAAATTTCAAGCGCGTCGGCCTGAAAGGACTCGGTTCCTATCTCGCTACAGCCACCTTTGCGGTCGTTATCGGGATTACGGCGGGTATTTTATTCCAGCCGGGCAAGGGGCTTCACGTCAATATCGAGGAATTCGCCGGCAACCTGCCGGCGGCCGCGACCGATGCGCCTCCACCCAGCGTCATTGAATTCCTGCTGCACCTGATCCCCACCAACGTGTTTGAGGCCTTCGCCGAGGGTCATCTGCTTCAGGTTATCGTCTTTTCGGTGATGTTTGGCATCGTCATGAATATGATGGGCGAGAAAGCGGCGCGCCCACGTGAAATCATCCATGATTTCGCAGCGATCATTTTCCGCATGATTGAATATATCGTGCGTCTGGCTCCCCTTGCCGTCTTTGGTTTCATGGCCTGGTCAGTCGGCACGCAAGGGGTCGAAATCATTCGCATTCTCATCAATCTGGTGATTGCGGTGCTTGCGGCCTGTGCCTTTCAATACGCGCTCTTCGGTGTGCTGATAGTCGTCTTTACCCGCCTGAACCCATTACATTTTTACCGGAAACTTGCCACCACTCAGCTCATGGCGTTTTCGACTTCGTCCTCCAAAGCCACCCTCACCACCGCCATGCGCGAGGTGCAAACCAAACTCGGCGTGTCCGAGCAGAGCGCGCATTTCCTGCTGCCGCTTGGGGCTTGCATTAATATGGATGGTACGGCGATTTACCTGGGTATCTGCGCGCTATTTTTCGCCCAGCTCTTCGGCGTGGAATTACAGCTGGCGGACTATGCCGTGCTGTTGCTCACCTGCACGCTTGGCTCCATCGGCGCGGCTGGTATTCCCTCCGGCTCCATTATTTTCATGGGCATGGTGCTGCATTCGGTGGGTCTGCCGATTGAAGGCATCGGCCTGTTACTTGGGGTTGACCGCGTACTCGATATGGTTCGCACGACCATCAACATCACAGGCGATTGCGCCATCACCATGATCGTCGATCATACCGAAGGCACGCTTGATGAAACCGTTTATTACAGTAAAGATTAGCAATGCTTGACATCGCATTGCTTAACCATCCGCTCTGGATGTGGGCGGGGTTTTTTCTACTCATCACCCTGCTACTGGCCTTTGACCTAGGCGTCTTGAATCGCCGCGCGAAACCCCTCAGTATCAGCCACGCCCTCAAACTCAGCGTCTTTTACATTTCGCTTGGACTGCTCTTTTCGCTGTGGGTGTTTGAGCATCTCGGGCGTGAAGCGGGCTATCAATACTTAACCGGCTACCTTATAGAAAAAACGCTCAGCCTCGATAATATTTTTGTCTTCGTTCTCATCTTTCAGCATTTTGCCGTACCCGCCGAATACCAGCACCGTGTGCTGTTCTGGGGCATTATCGGCGCGATTATCCTTCGCGGCGCTTTCATTGTGCTGGGCACGACCCTCATCGCGCAGTTCGACTGGATGCTCTATCTGCTCGGCACGTTCCTGATTTACACTGGCATTAAAATGCTCCTCGCAGCGGATGCCACGCCCAACCTCAATGAGAATCGCTTCATCCGCTTTCTAAGCAAGCATGGCCGGATGACGGCGAATTATGAGGGCGCTAAGTTTTTCGTCCGCCGCGACGGGGTGCTGTATATGACACCGCTGCTGCTGGTGTTGCTGGTGATTGACGTGGCAGACGTCGTGTTTGCGGTGGATTCTATCCCCGCGATTTTCGCCATTACTCAGGATACCTTCGTGGTGCTGACATCAAATATCTTTGCGATTTTAGGGCTGCGCGCACTCTATTTCGCGCTCGCGGCGATGATGCACCGCTTTGAATATCTTAAATACGGACTGTCGCTGGTGCTGGTATTTATTGGCGGAAAAATGCTCATCAACCACGCCCATAACTACACGCTGATTGAGATTGAGTACTCATTGCTTTTTACCGTTGGGGTGATTACCCTCTCGGTTCTACTTTCGCTATTCAAAACCCGCAACCAGTCCTGAGTGACGTATGAAATTTCCCATTCGCTTTCTTGATAAGACCCCAAAAATCAATTTCATCGGGAATCGTTGGTATGGCTTCAGCTTTACCATCATTGGCATGATTGTGACCGTCATTTCTCTGGCCGTGCAAGGGCTTAATTTCGGCATTGATTTCACCGGTGGGGTGGTCATGGAAATCCGTACCGAGCAACCGGCGGATATGGCCAGGCTGCGCCAGATTCTCGACGTACCCGAACTCGGCGGCGCAATGATTCAATCGGTGGGCGAAAGTCATGACGTGATGATTCGACTCGCCCCGCAGAAAGACCTGCAGCAAAGCGCCGTAGCGGACAAGGCGCGAGCGCTGATTGAGGCAAATTACGGGACGCCAGTGGATTTCCAGCGGGTAGATTATGTTGGCCCGCAAGTGGGCGAGGAATTAATTGTGGGCAGCCTCACCGCCGTGGCACTTGCCCTCGTGATGATGCTGCTTTATCTCTGGTTCCGTTTTGAATGGCAGTTCGGCGTGGGGGGAATTGCCGCACTTCTCCATGACGCCATCATGATGCTTGGGTTTTTCTCGCTTACCCAAATCGAATTCAACCTGACCTCAGTGGCTGCGATTCTGACGGTGATTGGTTATTCTATCAATGACTCGGTAGTGATTTACGACCGCGTGCGCGAGAATCTGCGTAAATACAAAACCATGCCACTTAACCAGCTTCTCAATCAGGCCATCAACGAGACCCTCTCACGCACCATCCTCACCGGCGGCACAGTCTTTCTCGCGCTCATCGGGCTGGTGACACTTGGAGGGGACGTGCTGTTCGGCTTCAGTGCAGCGATGATCTTTGGTGTCATCGTTGGCACCTACTCCTCGATTTATGTTTCGGCGACGATACTCATCTACCTT
>JAJTIB010000219.1 GCA_021300075.1 Rickettsiales bacterium | reverse complement strand
TGGCGCGGCGGAAAAGAGCCGCGAACGCCCGCAGAAATTCATCGCCCGTCAGCAGCGTGAGGCGAGTGAAGATATCGCCCGGACGCATGGCGTCAAGCGTGCGATTTATGTGCAGCAAAGCCCGCGCGCGATTGACCTGGGCGTGTTTCATAACGACGTGATCGCAATGAATACGACGCGGCTGATGCTAGCCCATGAGCACGCATTTATTGAGGGAATCAGCGATAAAATCGAAGTTCCGGATTTCAACTATATCGAGGTAACGGATGCGGAGCTTACGGTCGAAGAAGCAGTTGCGACCTATTTTTTCAATAGCCAGTTGCTCGAACTGACGGATGGTAATTTCGCTCTTGTTGCACCGCAAGAATGTGCTGAACATCCCCGTGCCCGTGCCTTACTGGAATCACTTTCTACGCGCAATTCGCCGCGCATCACCCATCACTTTCTTGACGTGCGCGAAAGCATGAGAAATGGCGGCGGTCCTGCCTGCCTTCGCCTGCGGGTAGTAATGAACGAAATGGAATCTGCGGCCATGCACCCAGGTATTATTCTCACCGAAAAACGTTATGCTGCATTGCAGCAATGGGTGCAGCAATTTTACCGCGATAGGCTTTCATTCGATGATCTGCGCGACCCGAATTTCCCGACCGAAATCGCCGTCGCCCTGGAGGCGCTGGAAGAGATTATCGGGATGCAGGGTTTGTATCAGTTGTGAGCGATGAGCCGTGCGGTTTCAGCATTATGGGGGAGAGGTATAAACGCACGATTTTCAAAGAAGATTTCCCCCCACGTGGCTTTTTATTTTCGGCTAGGATCTCCCTACCTAAATCCCTTTAATTCACCTGCGAAACACGTTAGAATGGCCCTGTGAAACGAGCATTTTTTTTAAGTATATATGCAGGTGTTTTTGGCCTGACGGCATTGGCCAGCGCCCAGCCGCGTCTCATCCATTTTTCTTCCGGTACGGGGTTTTACGTCAGCAAGAGCGGGCATATTATAACCAATCACCATGTGGTCAGAAACTGCCAGTCCATCACCACTCGTAATGGTGAAGATGTGCGCGAGGCTAAACTTCTGGCGGTGGATGCGGAGAAAGATCTGGCCATTCTGAAAGTCGATGGCGCGCCGCCGGCGGTTGCACCCTTGCGCTGGAATCTGGCAAGCCTGCGCGCGGGGCAGAAAGTGGCGGTCATTGGCTATCCTGGTGCGGCGGGCGCACGGGGAGAAATGCGCTACGGCACATCCGTTATTATGGGGCTTCAAGGCCCTGCGGGTGAGCCGGAATGGGTGCAGATAAAACCCATACTCGAACAGGGCAATTCCGGCGGACCGCTTTTAGACGTTACCGGAAATGTCATTGGTGTGGTGACAGGTAAGACTCAGACTTTCCGCACGGACACTACTTCCGGTGGAGCCCCGCAACTGGTGGGGGCATCGGATGTGGCGGTGACCTTGTCGATGCTCAAGGGATTCTTGGACGCATCCAAGGTGCGCTATTTCCAGTCGTCAAGTGGGCTGGTGGCACATGCCGATAGTCGTTTAGGCAATGCCTCGCGCCGGTTTGTGGTGCAGGTTCGCTGCATTACGGGGACGGAGTAGTTGCGGCTGCGGGTGCGGACTTAGCCCCGCCTTCTGTAAAAGCGGCTTCATCCGGAGTGATGGCTGTACCCGCAGCACGCGAAGCAGGACTAGATCCGCCTGTACGGGCAGGGGGCGCAGCCTCAGTTGCGGGTGGGGTGGGGGCTGGCGCTGCCGCGCCGGGCGTACCGAGACCGGCTTCCGGCAGAGCAATATGCGAGCCTTTAAGCATGATAATGGTGATGCGCCGATTCTTGGGATTGCGCGGGTCCTCTTTATCGAGTGGTTCGCGGTCGGCCATGCCGATGACGCGTTTGGGGCGCTCGGGTTCTATTCCGGATTTGATGAAGAAGCGCCGCGCCGCATTTGCCCGGTCGCCCGATAGTTCCCAATTGGTATAGTTGGCGTTACTATTATCGAGCGGTGAGGCGTCCGTATGGCCGGTAATAGTCATGTAATTTGGCAGCTGTTTGATGATGGGGACCAGTTTGCTTAAAACCGCCTGACCCGCTTGTGTGAGCTCGGGTTTACCGGGGATAAACATTGGGTATTTGTCCGAATCCATAATTTCGATTTTGAGGCCTTCGGGGGTTTGTTCGAGGAAAATATTCTCGCGGAAATTCTGCACCGTTGGGTCGCTTTCCAACTCCTTTTTGGCGCTGGTCTGGGCTTTTTCAAATAGCGCCGATTCGGCCTCGGCCTCGGTATAGCTGATTTTCTCCGGATTTTCGGGAATGATGCCCGAAGGAGTTGCGCCGATGACTACGTTGGGTGGTGCGGAATCCCGCTTCTTGATGCCCGGGTCTTCGCTGATGGTCTGTCCACCCTCAAAGCCGATCCCCATCGCCCCCCGAATGCCGGAGGTCGGCGTAAAATAGTCTGCAAGAGCCTGCTTGGTAACCTGCGAGGTAGTACTGATGAGCCATAACATCAGGAAGAAAGCCATCATTGCGGTCACGAAATCGGCATAGGCTACTTTCCAAGCGCCGCCATGGTGACCGCCCGCGACTTTTTTGATTTTTTTGACGATAATCGGGCGTTTTTCGTCGTCTTTTTTCTCAGCCATGGGTTACCCCACGCTGATGGTCGAGAGATGGTTTTCCATATCTTTGAAGCTGGGCTGGTATTTGGTCGGGATGTTGGTACGTCCGATTTCGACTGAGATTTGAGGCGCGTTGCCATGCAGATGGCTTACCAGCACGGCCTTGATGACGACATAAAAGGCGTGCTCGGTATCAAAGACCTGGGTCATGCGGCTGGCGAAGGGGCCAACAAAGCCGTAGGCAAGGAATACGCCAAGGAAAGTACCCACCAGTGCGCCCCCAATCATTGCGCCCAGCACTTCGACCGGCGCATTGATGCTGGCCATGGTTTTGATAACGCCCAAGACGGCGGCCACGATGCCCAGCGCCGGAATCCCGTCTGCCATGGTCTGAACGGCGTGGCTGGCGGCGAGCACTTCGTGGTGGTGTTTTTCGAGATTCTTATCCATCATATCTTCGACCTGATGCGGGTCCTCGAAATTCATGGTCATCATCCGCAGCGTGTCACAGATGAAATCAATGGCGAAATGATCT
>JAJTIB010000077.1 GCA_021300075.1 Rickettsiales bacterium | reverse complement strand
GGCGCATCGCCGTCTAGTTCGGAAATCAGCGTTTGTGTGTCAAGCGTCAACGCTACCTGTTGGGCGCGCGGCAGTAGATAAATCACTCCTCCCGCTTCCTTGAATACAAACTGATAGGCACGAGTGAGCTGTTCCAGCGCCGCACGTGCCGTGGTGCGTCGTTCAATCACAAATCCATCCAGACTGGCTTGCAGGGCGCTGCTGTTGATTGTGATATCGTCAAGCCCCACCTTGGTAAAAATGGATTCAGCTACAGCGGCCACCTGCGATCCACCCAGCTTTCCCTGCACCCAGTGTCCGGTCACCCAGTTGCGCCCATCAGACCAAACCGACAATAAATCCGGCCAATAGGGATAGGGTCGCGCATCCCACGTCCAGAGAAATTTCTGCGTCACCATCGTCGAATTGGCCCAGACCGATTCTGTCGCAGCAATGGCCTGGCGCTGCGCCATGAAATCCACCCGGCCACGCGAGAAACGCGGGTAAGCGCTCGCGCTGGCGCTGGCATCAACAAAGACATTCGGTTCGTTCGTACAGCCATCCACGCTCGGGAACCCATATTCCGTAAACCAGATGGGCTTGCTGCCAGGGACCCAGGGCGTTGCCACATTATTCGGATTCACATGCGTGTTATTCCACCACCAGGCGATATTTTTCCACGCATAGGCAGGGGCGAGAGTCACTTTCGTCGTCCGCGCCGTATCGGAGTAATACCAGTCATAGCCCTCGCCCGATGTCCAGCCCAGCTCAATCGCCGCACGGTCATAGCCGGTTTGCGGAGCATCCGTGAGCGGAAAATAGGCGTCAATCCCAATCACATCAATCGCACTCGACATCCAGAGCGGGTCGAGGTGATACCAGCCGCCCGGCGCATGGTGATACTCCGACCAGTCCGCCGCATAGGTGACTTTCACCTGGCTGCCTAAGGTTGCTTTCACATTAGCGGCCAGCGTCATGAGCTGGCTCACCGCTGGATAGACACCCGCGCCGCTGGTAATTGTTGTCAGCCCACGCATCTCGGTGCCGATGGCAAACGCATCAATTTTTCCGGCCATGAGTGTGGCGTAATGCTGAATGAACCGATTATAGCCGTTGGTGCGGGTAAAGAAATTGGAAACTGTCGTGGTCGCGCCCGTCAACTCGCCGCGCCAGGGCTTGCCCGCCAGATCGATGAGCAGCATCGGATAGAAAAAAATCTTATAGCCGCGCGCGCGCAGTGCTGTCACAAGGCGCACGAGGCTGCCATCATCGGGTGTACCGCCATAGCGCGGCGCGTTATTGTCATACCCAATACGACGCGCCGTCGCTCGGGTATAACCCGCCGAGCTCCATAAATTCGGTGTGGTTGACACCGAGTCATTATATTCGACACACGGAAAAATCTCACAGCTTCCCGTATCCAGGCTCGTACCGAACCAGTTCACCACCAGACCCACCCATTCGAGGTTGGGGAACGTCTCTTTCATCTGATCAAGCGCGACACTCACATTCGCGAGTCCCGTCGGAGTATGGGCGTTCAACGGAATTTTCCCGCCCTGCTGCGCCCAGACACCATTCACTTCCTGACCGCCGAGCTTATAGCCGATCGCCGTGTCATAAACGAACTCGCCTGAGCCGGGGATGAGCATAAGCGATTTGACCATCGCTTCAACCGGGGCATCGCCGACATCCTTTTGCAGTGCCTTGCGGGTTACCTCAAAACTGAAATTGGGGATGCGGTTACCAAACGCCGCAAGCGGAAAATCTTCAATCACCACATAGGCCAGCCCGCGATATGCCGGCACCTTGCCTACACCATAGACCGCTTCCATTGCCGGGTCGGGTAATTGCGTTTCCGTCCCCAGATAAATCCGGTATGTGCCAAGACTCAAATCAAGCAGCTTTGAGTCCGCCCAGACACGCTCAATGCGGTTAATCGCACCCTCCGCCACCGCTATCGCCAGCGTCACCGAATACTGATAGGTCGTCTCGGTTGTCGTCCTCGCACTCGAACCACCACCACCGCCCTTGCCGCCGCCACTGCGGATGGTCGTGGTCGTTGCCACCTCCTTTATTGGCTGCGACCAGATGACATTACCAGCAATTCTGACCGAACCGAATACTTGCGGAATCATTCGCCCATAGGCCGAAGTCTGCACGGCGAGTTCTTCCAGCCGCGCACCCTCAAAATGATGACGACGACCACCCCTGCCGCCGCCGACCGCGGCCCCAGCCATTCGCCCGATCTGTGCGCCGACGGCAGCACCGGCAGGACCTCCCACCGCAGCCCCCACCGCCATACCTACGGCACTTAATACAATCGACGCCATTGCGCCTCACTTTCTTGCTGCACTGCACGACAATTTAAAAAAAATTTTTCAATCTAGCAGGGGGTTATTAACGAAACGTTAATCATTCCGGCCCTATACTGAACTCATGGCTAGCGAAATCCTCGCAGTAACCGGGAAATCCTCGCCAATCTCAGAAAAAAACCTGATGATCGGCGTGGCGGCGCTTACAGTTATTTTCCTCTCCGGCTGTGGGTATGCCGAAATAGCGGTGCCCCGCCTTAATTATAATTCAGATATATCCACCGCCCCACGCGATCAACTGGCAGAAGTTCGTCTACGTTTAAGCGACGATATAATGCAAGAGCCCTATCGCGTCGAACTGGTACGCACCCGTGGTGAACAGAAAGGCTACGCCGCACGCTCGAAACTCTATGAAACCGAAGACGAGAAGGGCAGAATTCATTTTACCTTGGCGAAGCAGAAAGAATTTAAATGGTTCATTGGTCTGCAAGGGCGTTGGGAATTCTAGCTAAACGCCGAATTAAGCGGTAACCGATACACTCCGACAATAGCTTTACGCCAACTTTCATCCATACGATGTTCAATCACTTTACGGGCGGGCGCATAGGCGTGAATCATTCCCAATTCCCCAGGAACCGGATAATCCGTCACCAGCGCGAGATGCTGCGCCCGGCCATCAATCGCCAATAGCAGCACATCGCCCTCGCGCATCTGGTCGATCGGTGAGGGCTTCAAAAAATGCTCCAGCCGTTCACGCAGAAATTCAGCGTCGGGATAAGCGCCATAATCTGTTCGATCAAGGGCTCGGGGCGCATGTGAATCAAAACTTAGCCCTACCTCTTCCGCAACCAAAATAAGCAGGCCGAGGCAATCAACCCCCGTTTGTCTGGCGCGCCCCTGATGGGCAAAACGCACGCCAACATAGCTGCGCGCGCAGGCAATCACCGCTGAAGCCGAGGTCATACTGAGTTCTCCTAATCAATGCTGCGCGTAGCCGATGTTTCAAGAATTTTATCCGTGCCCGGAACGTGAGGTTCACCGCGAAAATTCACGGCATTCTGAAAACGCCCAATACAGGTATCAAGACGCTTGTCACACCCGGCAATCGCCTGATAGCTGTCGCCCACCATCAGTGGTTTCGGCACGGGCATGAAAAGGCTGAAATCACCATTGATAAATTCCCGCACCTCAGTTTTGAACCCTGCATTTGCACCGCTGGTGAACATCACCTGCCCGTAGGAAAAATAGCCTGCAATCTCGCTGCGTGCCGTATCGCGGAAACGCTCAAGATTGGTCACGGCAGTAATCGTCCCCGTCACCGTATATGCCGCAAGATTCTTCATGCAGCGGCTATCGCCCAGATTCGCGCGGCAAGTGGGCGTATAAACCTCTCCTATCGTCTGTTGCAGCTTTTCCGAAATTCCGCGCAGTTCAGCTACAAATTGCTGGCCTTTGAGCGTCACCCGCCCCAACCAGCCACTAGTCAGTTCAATCTTCCCTGCCACCAGATCGTTATAATTCACCAGAAACACTTCAATCGCTGCATCATCATATTTACCGGCCAGAATATCTTCTTGGGTAATCGACGCATCGCTCAGCATCCCCTCTATATCTAGATTATCGACCGCAAGCCCCAGGCTGCTGCTCACTGCCGTGGGTGTCATTCCCGTTTGTGCTTTATAAGTTACACCTTGAAAAGTGAGCGTCTTGTCATGATCGGTAAATCCAAGTACAGCCCCGTCACGCCGCGTCACTTTCCAGCAGGTCGCGAGCGTCGTGACTTCCTGCGCCAGATGGTTGCTCAGTCCTTGCGAGAAACTACGCATGCTACACCCGCACTTCAATGAGTGAAATATCAAGCCAGGAATGCGCCCCGTAAGCATCGAGTGTTGCGCTCAGGCGGTCGGTATCAAACCGCACCGGCACATCAAACTCGTAATCTGCGGTGACGACGACACCGGCGGTCGGCGCCACCGTAAAAATCGCCAGACCGGTCGTATGATTGACCGTCACGCCGGAGGTTTTCAGCACCCCGTTCAGATAAATCTTCACACTGCCGGAAATCGGTTTGGCAATCGGGCGCAGCTCTTCCGTCGCGCCGCTCACATATTTCTTCACCAGTTGAAACTGGGTCAGCACCCCGTCGCCCGTCCCCAGCACCTGCGCGGTGGCTTTATAATCCGTCCAGTCCTTAAAGCGGAATCCCACGGCGCGGCCTTTCCTCGCGCGAAAAAACGCAATCAGCGTGTCGAGCTGCGCCTTGGTCTTCACGCCATGCGCCACATTGAACCGGGCACGCGCCTGCGACCAGTTGATATTGCGTTGCTCATGGCCGCCATAGGTCATGACAATATCGGTCGAATATTCCGGCCCGCCCGAGGAACCATAGCTGATATCCGCCGGGAATTGTGCTTCCACAAAACTCATGATGTACTCCAGAAAATAGGGGGGATTAGAGCAATTTATTCTCCCTCTCCTGCACTGCGGGAGAGGGTTGGGG
>JAJTIB010000186.1 GCA_021300075.1 Rickettsiales bacterium | reverse complement strand
TATTGAATGGCGACTTCGCCCGCCTTCGCCCCGCGCGTATGAATGCTGACTTTGAGGCCGAGATTGTCGGAGAGCATCTGTTCGAGCTGTAATAAATCCTCTGATTTTGCCGGGCGCGGGTGCTCCTGCACATTGTTTTTCGCGGGTTTCGGCACAGCAGGCGGGGCATCGCCCCGCACGATGGCTTCTGTCTCGCGCACGCTCAGGCCTTTTTCGACCACCTGCGCCGCCAGAATTTCCGGCTCTTTCGAGCCTAAAATAGCGCGAGCATGCCCCATGGTCAAAGCGCCAGATTCAATCTGGGTACGAACCGGCGCGGGCAGACCCAAAAGCCGCAGCATATTGGCAATATGTGAGCGGCTTTTACCGATAATGGCCGCGAGTTTCTCCTGCGTGTAGGCGAATTCATCAATCAAACGCTGATAGCCTGCCGCCTCCTCAAGCGGGTTTAGATCCTGACGCTGGATATTTTCAACGAGCGCCAGTTCAAGCGCCTGATCGTCCTTCACATCGGCACGGATCAGCACCGGCACTTCTTTCAATTTGGCGAGCTTAGCCGCGCGGAAGCGCCGCTCACCGGCGATAATCTCATATTTATCGCCAGCAATTGGCCGCACTAAAATGGGCTGCATGATGCCATTTTTCTCGATTGAATCGGCCAGTTCTGACAATGAGGTATCGTCAAAAGATTTGCGCGGCTGGAATTTTCCGGCCACCAGCAACTCTACTGAAACAGACTTGAGACCCTTCATCTCACCGATCTCAAGCGGCGCTTTCATCGGCATGATGCCCGCCTCGCTCATTAAAGCGGAAAGCCCCTTGCCCAGTCCCTTATTTCCTGACATCAAAATCTCCTAATTAAATAGCTCCCAGCGTGCGCTTCTACGCTCGATTCCACTATTGGCACCCTCACCCGCTTGCTCTGTCGCTTGCGCGCCTGCCCAAGCCTCCCTCTCCCTTATCAAGGAATAGGGCTGGAGTAAGAGTGATGGTATCTCGAGCCCAGAATGAAACCACATAAATCAAGAATGCCCCTGTAACCTTACGCCGCATTCAGAAACTGCCGCTCGCGGGCAATCACTTCTCGCGCCAGTTTTAAATAAGCCTGCGAGCCGGCACATTTCAAATCATACACCAGTGCTGGCTGTCCGTGGCTGGGCGCTTCCGACATACGCACATTGCGCGGAATCACCGTCTGATAGACTTCCGCGCCTAAAAATCCGCGCACATCCTGCTCAATCTGTTCGGTCAGTTTATTGCGGCGGTCATACATGGTCAACACCACACCATGCACCGTAAGACCGGGATTAAGTTTTGCCTGAAGCAACCGCACGGTTTTGAGTAAGTGACTCAAGCCTTCGAGCGCATAAAATTCGCATTGCAACGGAATCAAGACCGAATCCGAGGCCGTCAGGGCATTAATAGTGATAAGCCCAAGCGAAGGCGGGCAGTCAATAATCACATAGTCCCAATGCGCGGGCATATCGGCGAGGGATTTTTTCAGTTGAAACTCGCGCGCCTCAATTCCCACCAGTTCAATCTCGGCACCCGAAAGATCCATATTCGCGGGCGCAACCGAAAGGCGCGGAATCGCAGTCGCAACCGCCGCATCCTTTAAACGTGCCTGCCCAATCAGCACCTGGTAGGACGTATTAATTCGTTTATCTGGCGTAATGCCAAGCCCGGTCGAAGCATTGCCCTGCGGGTCGAAATCAATAATCAGCACCTCCTTGCCAATGGCCGCCAGAGCCGTCGCCATATTAACGGCGGTGGTGGTTTTGCCCACCCCGCCCTTCTGATTCACCACCGAGATAATGCGCGTCATTTTTATCCTCCCCGTTTCCTTAACTCTGAGATCACGAGAATCCGTGACTTCTTATGTGTGAGGCTCGGTAACAGCTGACATGAAAAATCCCAGTGTTTTTTTGCCTCATCCAGTTCCATAGCGTAGGATTCTCCCTTTGGAAAGAGGCAAATTGTTTTTTCCATAATCAGGTGGTCAGAGATGACAAGCAATTCATTAAGATTAGCTAATGCACGAGCCGTTAATACGTCAAATTTCTGGCGCATCTCTGCAACATCAGAATTGAAGATATCGACATTCATAATGCTACATTCACGGATGGCTTCGGCAAGAAAGGCACATTTCCTCTGGTCACGCTCAATGAGGGTAAAATGCTTATCCGACATCATTGCCAACACTAATCCTGGTAGTCCCGCTCCGCTACCAATGTCGGCGACGGTTTTTGCAGCACTGGTAAGATGGGGTATAAGCTGCATCGAGTCGGCGATATGGCGTTGCCATATTTCATCTCCACTAATGCGCCCGATCAGGTTTATTTTCCTGTTCCATTTTTTTAAAAGCGCAACATAGGACTCGAGCCTCGCTTTTGTTTCACGTGAAACAATTGACGCATCCCCACTGAATATGGTATGATTCACGCCGCTCGTCCCCTACGGATATAGCTCATCAGCGCACCCATGGCCGCTGGCGTCACTCCGGGGATACGGCTTGCAGCCCCAAAAGTCACAGGCCGCGTTCTTTTTAGCTTTTCTCGAATTTCATTGGATAGTGATCCTACCAGGTCATAGTTTATATCCTCGGGAATTTTCATCTGTTCTTCCTGACGGAAGAGATTGATGTCTTCCTGTTGCCGCTCAAGATAGGATTGGTAAGTAGCCTCGATTTCAATTTGCTCCCTCACGTCCGGGCGCCATTCACGAATCTCGGGCCAGATATTAGCCACCTGGTCAAAGCCGATTTGCGGGTAACTGAGCAAGTCAAGAAGGTTTCGGCGCGTGCCATCCTGATTTAAGGCCAGATCATAATCACGGGCCTGGTTGGGGGTAATTTGAAAGCTAAGCGACTGTTTTCTTGCTGTATCAAGCAAGGCGCTTTTTTGTTCAAACCTTCTGCGCCGTGCTGATCCAATTGCCCCTATTGCGATTCCTTTACCGGTCAGTCGCATATCTGCATTATCTGGGCGCAGGCTTAATCGGTATTCCGAGCGTGACGTGAACATGCGGTACGGTTCGTTCGTTCCCATCGTAATCAGGTCGTCGATCATCACACCGATATAGGCCTCAGCGCGGTCAATCACAAAAGGATCCCGTCCCTGAGCGGCAAGGGCAGCGTTCAAACCCGCGACCACCCCCTGCCCTCCTGCTTCTTCGTAGCCGGTCGTTCCGTTAATCTGTCCGGCAAGGTAAAGTCCGGGCTGTTTCTTGGTTTCAAGAGTTGGTTTCAGTTCTCGCGGGTCGACAAAATCATACTCAATGGCATAGCCCGGTCGCAGAATAAGAACCTTCTCCAGGCCGGGAATGGAGTGAATCAGCTGGTGTTGGACCTCTTCGGGCAAAGAGGTGGAAATACCATTAGGATAAACTGTGTCATCATCCAGACCCTCGGGCTCAAGGAAAATCTGGTGGCGCTCGCGATCCGAGAACCTGACTACCTTATCTTCAATCGAAGGGCAGTAGCGCGGCCCGGTTGATTCTATCTGCCCGGAATACATGGGCGAGCGATGAAGGTTTTCGCGGATGATTTGATGGGTTTCAGGGTTGGTGTGCGTAATAAAGCAAGTAATCTGCGGGACGCGGACTTGATCGGTAAGATAGGAAAAGGGAATGGGCGGATTATCGCCAGGCTGTGGCGTCAGGCCCGACCAGTCAATGGTCTTGCCGTCAAGCCGGGCAGGGGTCCCTGTCTTAAGGCGGCCAAGCGCAAGATTCAGTCGCGCTAGAGTTCTGGACAGGCCTAAAGACGGGGCTTCCCCGACACGACCAGCCGGAGTTTTCCTCTCTCCAAGATGGATCAGCCCACGCAGAAATGTGCCAGTTGTCAACACCACGCGGCCCGTGACATAGGCTGCGCCTGACTTACCAATCACAGCCTTTAGTGCGCCATTCTCGATAAGTAAATCATCGGCCTCATCCTCAATAATGGTGAGATTCTCATATTCCGCCAGAAT
>JAJTIB010000167.1 GCA_021300075.1 Rickettsiales bacterium | reverse complement strand
GTATTATATCGCCCAGATAAGCATCTTCTCCACCAGGAAAGGCGAGCACATTCGTTGGTTTGTCCTTGCTGCGAAACTGCGCGTTCAATTTACGAACCTCGGCATCACTGGCAAACACAATGGTTACATCCAACTTCCCCACGTACTTATGCGAGGGTGAAACCTCTCTGAGCGTTCGCCGCGTTGCGTCTTCAACATCAGCCGTAAGGCCACGAAACGATCGGCGCCAGCGCGGATCAAGGGTCAATATATCAACGGCCACACATCACCTGCCACGTAACAATACTCACGCCTCGCCACCTTCGGAGAATTGTTTTTTCTTGGCTTCCCATTCGTCATATGCCTGGACGATTTTCTTGGCGAGGGGATGGCGCACGACGTCACCGTCACTGAAGCGGATGACATCGATGCCTGGGATATGTTCAATTTTTGGAATACAGTCGGCAAGGCCCGACTTTATGTCTTTAGGCAGGTCAATCTGTGATAAGTCGCCCGTGATAATCATACGCGAGCGTTCGCCCATGCGGGTCAGAAACATTTTCATCTGGGTGCGGGTGGTGTTTTGCGCCTCGTCGAGAATCACGAAAGCATTGCTGAAAGTACGGCCGCGCATGAAGGCAAGCGGCGCGAGTTCAATCTCGCCGTTATCCATATGCTGCTGCACGCGCTCGGCCGGCATCATGTCGAACAGCGCGTCGTAAAGCGGGCGCATGTAAGGGTCGATTTTATCTTTGATGTCGCCCGGAAGAAAACCGATTTTCTCGCCCGCTTCGACTGCCGGGCGCGAGAGAATAATCCGCTCCACCTTCTTGTTGATGAGTTGATACACCGCCATCGCCACGGCGATATAGGTTTTCCCCGTACCGGCCGGCCCGAGCGCAAATACCAGCTCGTTATCATAGAGCGTACGCATGTAATTGGCCTGTACGTGAGTATAGGGCGCAATCGTTTTTTTCAGGGTGCGAATATAGACATCCGTCTCGATTTCCATGCCCTCGCGCAATTTTGGCTTCTTGTCGATAATCGGCGGCATCAGGCGAACGGCGGCGTCCACTTCGGCTTCGGTAATATCCGCGCCCGCCTCAATCTGCTTATAAAGCGCCCCCAGCACCTGCTCCGTCGCCTCAATATCGCGCTTGTGGCCGGTGATGGAAATCATGTTCCCGCGCGAGGCCAGCGTCACATGCAGCAGCTGCTCAAGCCGCGCAAGATTCGCGTCGCGATCGCCGTACAGCATCGGCAGATACTGGTTATGTTCAAAAAACACGTTCACCGTCTGGTGATCGCGGTGGTTCTTTTTATCTGGCTTAGCCATGCACACTCCGTTTCATTGACCCGAGCGGGCTAAAAAGAGGCCAACCCCTCCTGTTCAACTCGCGACTTGTTTTTCCTCCGCGGCCCATTGCCGCGTCATTGAACACGGCGCAACCTCGGTATCTGTAATTTCACCTTTGAGACTGTTAGGGTAAGTTCCGGTAATTCGCACGTCAACCAGCTTGCCACCCAGATGCACCGCGTTATCCACATAAACAGACTGCATAAACGGCGATTTCCCAAGTGCCTGCCCTGCCCGTTTGCCTTCACGGTCAAACAGCACCGGAAGGCTACGGCCCTGCATCGATTGATTAAATTTCTCTTGCTGAACGTTCAGTAATCTTTGGAGGCGCTGGAGGCGTTCAGCCATCACCACTTCTTCAATCTGTTGCGACTTTTCTGCAGCAGGCGTGCCTGGACGTGGGCTATATTTGAAGGAATAGGCTTGGGCAAAACCAACGGTTTCAATCAGTCTAAGTGTTGCCTCGAAATCTTCCTCAGTCTCGCCCGGAAAACCGACAATAAAATCGGAGGAGAAGGCAATGTCCGGTCGAACCGCGCGCAAGCGATCAATGATTGAAATATAGGTCGCAGCATCATGTTTGCGGTTCATGGCTTTGAGAATTGCATCCGAGCCAGATTGCACCGGCAGGTGCAAAAACGGCATCAGAATTTCTATGTCGGCGTGAGCACGTATCAGATCCTCCGTCATATCATTTGGGTGCGAGGTGGTATAACGCAGGCGCTTTAACCCTTGAATTTTTGCCACTTCATGTAATAGCTGCGCCAGATTTGCGCTCGCTCCGTCCGGGCCCAGACCGTGATAAGCATTCACATTCTGCCCGAGCAGGCTGATTTCCAATGCGCCAAGCCCCACCAGCCGCTCGCATTCAGCGATAATATCGGCCACGGGGCGCGAATATTCTGCGCCACGCGTATAGGGAACGACACAGAAACTGCAGAATTTGTCGCAGCCCTCCTGTACCGAAACAAAGGCTGATACGCCCTGTGACTGCGTGGTATCGACCAGTGCGTCGAATTTTGAGACAGTCGGAAAATCAATATTGAGTGCGGCGCGCTGGGTGCGGATAGCCTCCAAAATCATTTCCGGAAGATGCTGATAGCTTTGCGGGCCAACGACCAGATCCACGTAGGGCGCACGCGCGAGAATCACCTCACCCTCGGCTTGCGCCACACAACCTGCCACACCAATCAATTGGCGCCTACCCTGCGTAGCCAGATGCTGTTTATGCTCCCGCATCCGCCCTAAGTCTGAATAGAGTTTTTCCGCTGCTTTCTCACGGATATGGCAGGTATTGAGCAGCACCAGATCCGCCGTATCCGGCGTGTCGGTCGTCTCATACCCCAGGGGCGAAAGCAGTTCGGCCATGCGTACCGAATCATAGGCATTCATCTGGCAGCCATAGGTTTTGATGTAGAGTGTTTTGGTCATGCTGGGCGTTTAGAGTGCGTTAATCTTCGCGGCAAGGATAAAGTCATTGCGGGTAAGGGCGTTGAAATGATGGGTGGTGAGGGTCACACCCACGTAACCCCAGCCAAGTGTCAAGTCGGGATGATGCCCCTCCGCTTCTGCCAGCGCCCCAAGTCGGTTGGTAAATGCGAGCGCAGTGGCAAAATTCTTGAATTTATACTGGCGATGAATTGCTCGGCCATCAGTCGCTAATACCCAACCTTTGGTTTCCCTCATCATGGCTTTCACTTCTTCGCCTGTTAGGGCTGCACCTTCGCCATGACATGGCCCACAAGTCTCTTTTGTCAGTCCCATATTGACCTCCTAGCTTTGTATCATCATAC
The DNA here is from genome assembly GCA_021300075.1 of Rickettsiales bacterium. Lineage (GTDB taxonomy): Bacteria > Pseudomonadota > Alphaproteobacteria > Rickettsiales > UBA3002 > JAFLDD01. Next base: position 77 of record JAJTIB010000167.1, on the reverse strand, counting down.
AGGCGCTATGGGAGCATAAACAGCATCTGGCTACCCAGGGTAGGCGCCAATTGATTGGTGTGGCAGGTTGTGTGGCG
>JAJTIB010000072.1 GCA_021300075.1 Rickettsiales bacterium | reverse complement strand
GCCGAATGGGGCGATTTGATTTCGATGCAATATGACATCGCCAACCCTAACAAGGTGCGCGAAGATTTACTCGCTGCGGCCATTGAAAACGCGAAGTCTAAGGCCGCGCGGATGGCGGCCGCCTCGGGCGATCGCCTCGGCCCCGTCTGGCGGATGCAGGAGGGCACTACGCCTGATTTTACTCCCCGGCCAATCCCGATGGTTGGTATGCGCGCCGCGGTGGCGGAAAGCGCCCCGGTGGCGCCACCTGCCGGAGAAACGGCGCTGACCAGCACCGTCAGCGTGACTTATGAACTCAAATAACGAGAACTGACAGAAGGAAAAAGCAATGCCGATAGAAATTCTGATGCCCGCACTCTCGCCGACCATGACGGAAGGCAACCTCGCCAAATGGACGAAGAAGGAGGGCGACAAGGTCAAGCCCGGCGAGGTCATCGCTGAGATTGAAACCGATAAGGCGACGATGGAAGTCGAAGCGGTAGATGAAGGCATTATTGGCAAAATCGTCGTCGCCGCCGGCACGGAAGCGGTGAAGGTGAATGACGTTATCGCCCTGCTGCTCGAAGCGGGCGAAGATAAAAAATCCCTCGCAAACTGGAAGCCGAAGGTAAAAGAAGAATCGAGAGTCGAGAGCAGGGAGTCGAGTAAGGAAGCGGGCGCAACGAGTCAGGCGCCAGTGGCGCCAAAGGCACCCGTGGCATCGGTTGCACCTAGCGCGCCCATACTTGCCCCGAAGGCTCCGGTCGCGCCCGCCGCACCCATCGCCGCACCCCGCAGCTCGGGCGAGCGCGTGGCAGCCAGCCCGCTTGCTAAGCGCATTGCCAAGCAGCGCGGGATAAATCTTTCGAATGTGATTGGTTCCGGCCCCAAGGGTCGCATCACTAAAATTGATGTCGAACAGGCGCAATCCGGCGGTGGTGGGCAGATTCGCCGCCACACGACGGAGTTCGTGCAGGTTCCCAACACCAGCATGCGTAAGGTGATCGCCAAGCGCCTGCAGGAATCAAAACAGACCGTGCCGCATTTTTATCTCACGGTCGAAGTTGAAATTGACGCGCTGATGGAAGCGCGCCAGCAGCTCAATGAATACGCCACCGCGCAAGCCGGAAAAGACGGTAAACCGCCCTATAAACTCTCGGTCAATGATATGGTCATCAAGGCCGTGGCGCTGGCGCTGCGCGATAAACCAAGCTGCAACGCCTCGTGGTATGATGACGCGATTATTCAATATAATAACGTGGATATTTCGGTGGCGGTCGCAACCGATGGCGGCCTTATTACCCCCATCATCCGCAATGCTGATCAGAAATCCCTGCCGCAGATTTCAAATGAAATGAAGGAACTCGCGAAGCGCGCGCGCGAAAATAAATTGAAGCCCGAGGAATTTCAGGGCGGCGGTTTCTCCATCTCCAATCTGGGCATGTATGGCGTGAAGACGTTTCAGGCCATCATCAACCCGCCGCAGGCCTGTATTCTTGCCGTCGGCGCTGGCGAAGAAGTGGTGCGGGTGCGCGAGGGTTCGGTGGTCGCTGTGAATGTGATGAGCCTTACGCTCTCGGTGGATCACCGCGCGGTAGACGGGGCACTGGGTGCGGAATATCTGCAGGCGCTAAAACGTTACATTGAACAGCCCGTGCTGATGTTTGTGTAGTGGCAGACTATATCTGCAGCGCATGCGGGTATGAGGGCACGGCCACTCGCCGCAAACGTGGCAGCGCGGCACTGGAATGGGCGCTTTGGTTGGCGCTTCTGTTTCCGGGTCCGCTATACAGCATCTGGCGGCGGGCGGGGGTGGCAAGAATCTGCCCCCACTGTCAAAAAGCAGGTATGGTGAAGTTGCATTCGGATGAGGGTTGGGTGGTAAAAAAACAACTGGAGAAAGATCTGGGTATCGTCGCCGCGTCGATTGTTCGTAAACAAACTTCAGAATCTTTCGGGCGCGACGAGAAAAAGATTGGGCAAGTGGTAACGAAAAAGCCAGTGAATCCGGATCAGTGGTAATTGTCATTCCCGCGAAGGCGGGAATCCAGCAATACGGTAAAAAAAGCAGTGATTGGGGTATAAGGGGCGATAATAAAATGGTTTGTCATTCCCACGAAGGCGGGAATCCAGCAATAAAATGAAACACTATTGGGTTTATATTTTAGCGAGTAAACGCAACGGCACATTATATATTGGGGTCACGGGAAATTTAATCAAGCGCGGATGGGAACATAAGGAAGATTTAGCGGAAGGATTTACCAAGAAATATGGAGTTAAGCTGCTGGTGTATTTTGAAACGCATGAGTCAATTGAACAGGCAATACTCCGCGAGAAACAACTTAAAAAATGGAACCGGAACTGGAAACTGCGACTGATTGAGCAAGAAAATCCCGAGTGGCGGGACTTGTATGAAGAAATTTGTAGTTAGGGCTGGATTCCCGCCTTCGCGGGAATGACAGGGATTAAGAGAAACAATAACGCTAAAATAATGAGGGAGATTTATGGCCGAACAATTTGATGTGGTGATTATTGGTGGTGGGCCGGGTGGCTATGTGGCGGCGATTCGTGCCGCGCAGCTGGGGATGAAAACGGCGCTTGTCGAGCGCGAGCATTTGGGGGGCATTTGCCTTAACTGGGGCTGTATTCCCACCAAAGCGCTGCTGCGCTCCTCGGAAATTTACCACACGCTGCAGCATCTGGACGCTTATGGACTCAGCGCCAAGGGTATAAGTTTTGACTTGAAAAAAATCGTCGCCCGTTCGCGCGATGTTTCCGCCCAGCTTACCAAGGGCATCGGGTTTTTGATGAAGAAACATAAAGTCACCGTGTTTGACGGGGCAGGCGCACTCGCTGGCCGCGGCAAGGTAAGCGTGACGAAGGATAAGAAACATGTCGCGGCACTTGAAGCTAAACATATCATCATTGCCACCGGTGCGCGGGCGCGGGTGCTGCCGGGGCTTGAGCCGGACGGGAAACTGATCCTGACCTATAAGGAAGCGATGGTGCCGACGACCATGCCCAAATCCCTGCTGGTGGTGGGCTCAGGCGCGATTGGAATTGAGTTTGCGAGTTTCTACCGCACGTTCGGTGTTGAGGTCACAGTGGTGGAGGTGCAGGACCGGATTCTGCCGGTGGAGGATGAAGAAATTTCCAAACTTGCCCATAAATCTTTTGAGAGTGAGGGCATGAAAATCCGCACCGCGACGACCGTAAAAGCGCTCAAGAAAAGCGCGAATAGCGCGACTGCAACGCTCGAAACGAAGGACGGTAAGAAAGAGACGCTCACCGTTGACCGGGTGATTATGGCGGTGGGGATTGTGGGCAACACCGAAGGGCTGGGGCTTGAGGGCACAAAGGTGAAAATCGAGCGCGGCCAGATCGTGATTGATGGCATGTGCCGCACCCATGAGCCGGGGGTCTATGCGATTGGCGACGTGGCGGGCGCGCCCTGGCTTGCCCATAAAGCCAGCCACGAAGGCGTGATCTGCGTGGAGGCG
>JAJTIB010000113.1 GCA_021300075.1 Rickettsiales bacterium | reverse complement strand
CGATTCCGGGCCGGTGAAGGGCGTGAACATCGAGAAGGCCTTCGTAAAGAATTCCATGTTCTGCTTACCGATTTCCTCGAGCTGATGCGTCATCTGCCCAAACGGATCAATCGTCCCGGCAGTGGCTTTATTGCCCAGCACATATTCACGCATTTTTTCCTGATTTTTGAGGAAGGTCTGCATCGCTGTTTCGAGATAGGCGGGGACAAAGTCTTTGAGCGAATTATCGTAAAACCCAATAATATCGCGTAAAAAACTGATAGGAAGCAGGCTCTGACCACGCGATTCCTGCTCGAAAATAATCTGAGTCAGAATCTGGCGGGTCAAATCTTCACCCGACTTAGCGTCATAGACGATGAAATTGGCCCCTTCTTTTACCATCTCGCACAAATCGTCGAGCGTGACATAGCTCGACGTGTCGGTGTTGTATAACCGTCGATTGGCATATTTCTTGATGACGATAGGTTCAACTTGTGCGGGTTTTTTCATGGTGTTGCTGCCTTGTTTTTAGTGAAGAACCCCTTTATAGGATTCAAATAATTTTGGCAAGACGATATGAAAACGGGCAATACGACCGCTGATGCTCAAGCATTTTTGCGTTACTGGCAGGAAATGCTACAACGGCAGATGACGCATCCTGACGCCATTAAAGCTATGCTCGCGGCACTTAATGCCATGAACCCGGGGAAGGAAAAACCCAGCCATGATCCCGCCCGACACACTGCCGATTCATCTCGTACTCGCCCTGGTGCAATCCGGGCTTTGGAACGCCGGATCGAACAGCTGGAGCGGCGGATCGAACGAGTGGCTCAACACTTGGATGAAATTTCTGCCGCGGCCCAAACACCCGCTCGAAGACCAGACCCACGCAGCACTCGATCAGTGGCAAAACCTCGTCGAGCAACAAAGCGAGCAGTTAAAAAAACTGCTGGGCGAAATTGAGGATACGGCGTCATCACGGCGAATGACGGGATTCCCAACAGCTAGCGGCGGGAGATCCCAAAATAAACCCGGGATCACGGAACCCTTCAACCCCGATTTCCTGAACGAAGTGGCCGCTGAAGCCAGTACCCAGACCAGAAATTTCCTGGAGGGTATCACTGCTTATACGTCCACTCACTACACGCGACCAGAGAAAAATTATCGTGTATTGTGGCAGCGCGGGGCAGCGCGCTTGATCGATTTAGCACCGGAAAAAAATGACGCGGTCGCGGTGCTGATGATTCCCTCCCTCATCAATAAATTCTATATCCTCGATCTTTACCCCGGCGCGAGCCTCGCTGAATATCTTTTGGCACAAGGCTACCGGCCGCTGATACTGGACTGGGGTGTGCCAGGCACGGCGGAGCAGGATTTCACGACCGCCGATTATATCACCGCCTATGCCATTCCAGCGCTTGAGGCCTTTCGCGCGGCGCATGATGGCCCCATTACCCTTTTGGGTTATTGCATGGGCGGGATTTTTGCTCTCGCCGTCGCCCAACTGGCGGGGTTTCTGGTTGATGGGTTGATTCTGCTCGCCACCCCGTGGGATTTTTCCGCCGAGGATACGCCGCGTGTGCTGCTCGACCCTGCCGCACAGACTATGCTGCGAGCGACTATTGGCGGTATGAACCCCGTACCCAATTTCTTTACCCAGACCCTATTTCACCTCATCAATCCCTGGCATGTGCAAAAGAAATACGCAAAATTCTTGACCCTGACGGGACCGGCGCGGCGGCATTTCCTTGCCGTCGAGGAATGGGTGAATGACGGCGTACCACTGGTACGCGCCGTGGCGGAGGAATGTTTTGTCGATTGGCCGCAGGGCAATATCCTTGCCAATCATCAATGGAAAGTCGGGCGTAAATGGATTGCACCCGAAGCCATCTCCTGCCCTGCCCTTGCTTTTATTCCTGAGCATGACGCGATTGTGCCCAAAGGCACAGCGCTGCCTCTCACTGAACTCCTCAAACGCTGCGAAGTAAAAATGCCTACGAGCGGTCATGTCAGCATGGTGGTGGGCAAGCGCGCCGAGGCAGAGTGCTGGCAACCCATCAGCCAGTGGCTGAACGCCCGCTTTTGATGCAACGCGGTATGGCGGCTTTACTTTCGTCCATGCCTCACTTACATAGAGCGCGATCTTAAACAGACGTTACGGCAGGGAGAATTTCATGACTAGTAAAAATGACATCGTCATCGTCGATGCGCTGCGGACGGCGGTCGGTAATTTTTCGGGCGGGCTGGCCTCGCTCACCGCTGCCCAGCTGGGCGCGGAAGTCATCAAGCAGCTTGTTGCCCGCAATAAGCTGAAGCCGGAAGAAGTTTCAGAAGTAATTCTTGGTCAGGTGTTGACCGCAGGCGTGGGGCAAAACCCGGCGCGGCAGGCTGCGATTTACGCTGGCATGGCCAAGGAATCTACGGCCTATACCATCAATCAGGTCTGTGGCTCGGGCCTGCGCGCAGTGGCGGAGGGTATGAAATCCATTATTGCGGGCGACGCCGGCATCGTCATCGCCGGCGGGCAGGAATCCATGAGCCAGTCGCCCCACGCGATGCAGCTTCGAAACGGCGTGAAAATGGGTAATGGCACGATGGTCGATACCATGATTCAGGACGGATTGTGGGATATATTCAACAACTACCATATGGGCATTACTGCCGAAAATATCGCGCAGCAATTTCAAATTACCCGTGAAGATCAGGACAATTTCGCCGCAGATTCTCAAGCCAAAGCCGCTAAGGCACAAGGAGATGGCAAATTCAAGGCCGAGATTATCCCTATCACCATCAAAAACAAAAAAGGCGATGTCGTGGTGGATAAAGACGAGTTCATTCGCGCCGATACCACGGCCGAGGGGCTCGCGAAACTGCGCCCCGCTTTCAAGCCCGATGGATCGGTGACTGCAGGCAACGCCTCGGGTATCAATGATGGCGCGGCCGCAGTGATATTGATGACACGCGGTGAGGCAGAGCGTCGCGGACTCAAAGCAATTGCGTCGATTAAATCCTGGGCTACCGCAGGGGTGGACCCGAGTATCATGGGTACGGGACCAATTCCAGCATCCAAGAAAGCCCTCGAAAAAGCGGGCTGGGCGGTAAAAGACCTCGATCTGATTGAGGCGAATGAGGCGTTTGCGGCGCAGGCAATATCGGTTAATCGCGGCATGGGGTGGGACACAGCCAGAGTCAACGTCAATGGCGGGGCGATTGCGATTGGTCACCCAATTGGCGCTTCCGGCGCGCGAGTACTAACAGGTCTGCTGCATGAAATGGGACGGCGCGAAGCAAAAAAGGGCCTCGTCACTTTATGTATTGGCGGCGGGATGGGTATCGCGATGTGTGTGGAGAGGAATTGACGAAGAAACGAAATGACGAATTGAGAAATTTTATACGGTGAATCTTAATTCGTCCCATCGTGCCACCGTCATTTCTTCAATTCAATTTTACGAGGTGAAATAAGCAAACTATGAAAAACAGAGTCGCAATTGTCACAGGTGGTACTCGCGGTATTGGTAAGGCCATCGCCGTTGATCTGAAACGCGCTGGCTGCAAAGTCGCCGCCACTTACCACGGTAATGACGAAGCAGCGCAGTTATTTAAGAAAGAAACCGGCATTGCCATTTATAAATCGGACGTCAGTAATTTTAAAGAATGTCAGGACATGGTGACGAAAATTGAAGCCGATCTCGGGTCGGTTGCTATTCTCATCAATAATGCCGGTATTACCCGCGACGGGTTTTTACATAAAATGACAGAGGATAACTGGGACGCAGTGCTCGACACTAATCTTAAATCTCTGTTCAACATGTGCCGCGCGGTGATTGAGGGTATGCGCGCGCGCAGCTATGGCCGCATCATCACCATCAGTTCTGTGAATGGCCAACTTGGGCAGTTTGGCCAAACCAATTATTCGGCGGCGAAAGCGGGTGTATTTGGCTTTACCAAATCGCTCGCACGGGAATGTGCGGCAAAAGGCATCACGGTGAACGCGGTGGCACCCGGCTATATTGAGACGGATATGGTGAAAGCCGTGTCCGAAGATGTCATGAAGAAAATCGTTGCTCAAATACCTGTCGGTCGCCTCGGTGATCCCAAGGAAATCGCGCGGGCAGTTTGCTTTTTAGCAGCGGATGAGGCCGGATTCATCACCGGCGAGACATTGTCTGTCAATGGCGGCCAGCACATGGAGTAGCTTGAAGCCGTGAGCTTGGAGCCGAGAGGTTTTAGCTTCACGGGCCAAGGGGCAAGAGAGTTCAGCATCAACGATCGAGCTAAAACCTCATAGCTCTAGGCTTTAAGCTAAAAAGCTAAAACCTCACGGCTCTTGGCTTGCGTCTAATTCGCAGCGGCGAGATTATACTGCGCTTCTTTACGTACGATATCGACCCGCACCTGACGTCGGGCGATTTTACTGAATTCCTCCTCCTCCGACCAAACATCGCTGGTCGTTCCCGTGGCCAGCGCAGCAAGCTGTAATTGGGGG
>JAJTIB010000094.1 GCA_021300075.1 Rickettsiales bacterium | reverse complement strand
GTCAACCCCGCCACTACCCAGCCTTACGGCTGCAGCGTCAAATACGCGAAGTAAAAACTACGATTGTACAACCGGCGCTGGTGCTTGTACCCAGCGCCTCGAGGCTTTCGCTTTGACCGGTTCGGGGATGGCAGCGTAAATCTGTTTTTCGGCCTCCACGACTAATACGCCGCCGAGCCCCCAGGTCATCACTCGTCCGATAAATTCCCATAACGGCCAGGTCTTGAGCCAGAACGGATGGGTCAGGGGTAATGCAAATAAGGCTGTGCGCGAATCCCGCAGCGTCAACTCCCCTCCGCGCAGCAATTGCTTGAGGCTGGCGGCACGGTAGGGCGTGCCGAGGGCATAGGGAGTTGCGCCCAGCGCCTGCCATAATCCGCGCCGATTGGGAATAACGATGAACATCCGTCCGCCCGGAACCAAAATACGGAAACATTCCTCGATGAGTTTTTCTGGCTCCGGTTGATGCTCCAGCGAATGCAGCAGAATAATGCGGTGGACACTATTATCGTGAATCGGCAGTGCCAACTCATCCGCCAGGAAACTGCGATTGTCGGCGTGGATGGGCCAGTAAATAGCGCCCTGACGCGCGGGCATGGCCGCCGCAAGTGTAGGCGTTGCGCCGCTGGTGTGCTCTAGCGCGCGCAGTAGCGGAGTGGCATAGCCAATACCAAGAATGGTCTCGCCCGCGTGCTCGGGCCAGTGCTCCAGCAGCAATTGCCGCAGACGCTGCTTCACCCGCCGACCAAGGGGTGAGGAATAAAACTGACGCAGCGAAATGACGTCGGGCGCGGTCACTATTTTTTGACCCAGTTGCCAGCATTATCCTGAATGAAAAATCCGGCAGGAGTTTTTGCATAGGCTTTCTGGGCGGCAAGGGTTTGCACCACCGAAACCGCCTGACCATTACTGGCAGCAATTTTCTCATACTCTGCGCGGCGCTGCTGATTAATATTTTTGACGAGCGCCACAACCTCCGGAGTATTTTCAACCGGGCCCAGATACCCATCCATCCGCTCGCCAACGAGGCCTTGTGCCTTGGCTTCATCAAGGGTGAGAGCAAGCGCGGGCAGAGGCAGCAACAAAGCAATCATGAGAAACGGTAAGATACGGCGCAGCATAAAAACTCCTAGAAGAGTGGTGAATCTTTAGCGAAGACGGACTTATCGAGATCTTTATCCACCTTGACGCGGATCTCGTGCTCAATCTTGACGTTGAGGTCGATGACAATCGGTTTATCAGACGCGGCGACATTAACTGTCGGCGTGCAGGAAGCAAGAAGGGGCAGCAATGACATCATTAAAAAAATACGCATCATGGGACTCCTAATTCTTTGGCGACCTGCCCGCTCATGCTGCGTAACAAATCGGTGAGGTTGGTAGTGATATTGAGGTTTAACTGCACGGCGCGATTGATAAGCGGGTTATGGCCGGTGACTTGACCAGTGAGCAGCATATTACCCTTGTCATCTGTTGTATTCGCGGTGAGATTTAGAGCCGAAACATTGACCTCCTGCAGCGCCTGGGCATTACCGCCCGCCTTGCCTAAAAGCGAGACAAGCACTGCTGCATTATTGCCTAAAAGCGATAATTTCATCGGTCCCTGATTCTGCATCTGTGCGTTATCAATACGCCAGCCTCTGGGAGTAATAATCATCGGCACGCGGCCTTGAATTTTTCCCTCCAGATGCGCGTTTTTGCCAAGTGCCTCCTCAAGAATCGCTGCTACAGGTGCATCATTGAAAGTCGCATTCGCGCGCAATTCGCGCCAGTTGCCTTCGGCCAGAATCAAGTTAGCCGCAAGGACAAGCTGCATCGGTGGGGTCGCGATGTCCGCCGCGTAGGCCGGCAGAAACTGCGCGAGTTCAAGCGCGCCCTTGCCCAGCGTCAGGGTCGGAGTGGTAAGGGTCGCCGCACCTGCTTCGGCCTTGCCATCATACTGGCCAGCAAGCGCGGCTGTAAAATGCTTGGCTTCGTCGGCGAGTGACGCATCAAACATGGTCGCCCCATTTAACTGGTCATGGCGGAGCGTGCCCTTAACCGCAAGCGGCGCAAGGATAGGTGCATCGGACTGAACAAACCTCAATGCATCCACCGTAAAGGGAACCAGGTAACGTGGCCCGTCTTCGGTTGTGACATTGAAATCACCATTGATCAGGATGGTTTTAAGGACGCCTTGAGTGACCTCCAGTGTCGCCACGGAAACGAGACCTCTGGCGAGTGCCTCGGCATCGGTCGCCACATCAAGATCGGTCGTGAGCGAAAACGCAATGGGCGCAGGAGGTAAGTCGGGAAATGGCTCAGCCTGCCAGAGTTTTTCAACGCCACCAAGATCCACAAGTGCATCTTGCACGCGGCCGTGAATCCTGAGGTTATCTGCCTCGATGGCATAAGGATAGGCTGCATCCCCCGTGCGGATGAGCGTCAGAGAATCCGCGGTGACATTACCCGCTTCACCCAGCGCCAGATTGGAAAGAGTGATGGCGTCAAACCAGATACTGCTCACCTCTAAAGAAGTGACTTTCACGCCTTTACTGATAAGAAAACTTTTGGCTTTCTCGGCTGCAATTGTGGTCGAGAAAAACCATGCCGCAAGCAAAATGAGGCCAAGAAGCGCAAGCATTCCATAGATGAATTTCTTCATGCCCTCTTCCTACTCCTGCCGATAATCCTGTCAACCGGACTTGTGGCCCCGGATAAATCGCGTTATGCAAGAATCATGACCGACCCCTTCGCACTCTTTCAGGAATGGTTTGCAGATGCCAGGCAACATGCGGGTATCGCCGAACCAACCGCAATGACGCTTGCCACCGCCACGCCGGAAGGCAGGCCCTCGGCGCGCATCGTGCTTCTCAAGCAGGCGGATGACGGGGGCTTCGTGTTCTTCACCAATTACGAAGGTCGCAAAAGCCATGAACTCTTGGCCAACCCCGAAGCCGCCTTATGTTTTTACTGGATGCCGCTTGAGCGTCAGATCCGCATCGAAGGGCGCGTGGAAAAAACCAGCGCCACCGAGTCTGACGCCTATTTCGCCTCGCGCACACGCGGTAAACAGATTGGTGCTTGGGCATCGCTGCAATCCCAGCCTCTCGACGACCGTCATACGCTTGAAGCGCGCTATCAGGAAATCGAGGCGCGTTTTGCTGGACAATCCGTTCCCCGCCCACCCTACTGGGGTGGCTGGCGGCTTGTCCCGCGCCGCATCGAATTCTGGCATCAGGGTGATTTTCGTCTGCATGATCGCTGGGTCTTTACGCGCGGCGCGGATGGGGATTGGACTAAACAGTACCTCTATCCCTAAAAACCCTAGCGAGGCGCAGCCACCGGTGCAACCGGCATCGCCGGCTGGTAGGT
>JAJTIB010000083.1 GCA_021300075.1 Rickettsiales bacterium | reverse complement strand
GGCGCATGCAGCCATTGCTGAAAAAGACGACCACCAGCGGCGGTCACGGTTTTATCCAGAGTCGCGAGCACACTGCCACGTCGTTCGCCCGAGAGTGTGGCGCTCAATTCAAGATTGCGGCGCGTGGCTGCATCCATCAACAGATAATCACTCACCGATTCGAGGCGCGGCTTATCAAGGCGTGGCAGTGACGCCATCTGGGTTTGCCCGAGATAATGGACGAGCGCACCACAGACATTTGCAAGTAACGGCGAGGGCAATCCCAGTCCGGCCAGCGATTCCAGCCCATAATGCTGGCGGAGTGCAGCCTCCGTCCGCCGGAAGTCCATCTGCAAATCCGGTAACACCGTGGCGCACGGGGCATAATCCTCAAACCATCCTTCAGTTCTAAGTGCTGCATAATCTGTGTCACTCAGGAGTAATTCGCGTGGCCGAATTCGCGCCAGTTCTGCAGCAACCATCGCCCGCTCGGCACTCAAACACCAGAAGCGGCCAGTTGAAAGCTCCAGCCAGGCGATGGCAGCGCTCCCCTGCCCTTCAAGCCTGAGAGCAGCGAGAAAATAAGATTCGGCAGGAGCTAGCAGGGCCTCCTCCGTCACCGTGCCGGGAGTAACAATGCGGATAACGCCGCGCTTAATAACCGCCTTATAACCTCGCTTTTTTGCATCTTCAGGCGATTCGAGCTGCTCGCAGATAGCAATTTTATGGCCCGAGGCAATCAGGCGCTCAAGGTAATTTTCTGCGGCATGGACGGGCACACCGCACATTTTGATATCGTCGCCGCCATGTTTGCCCCGTTTCGTGAGGGCGATGTCAAGAATGGCGGAGGCAATCTCCGCGTCCTTGAAGAATAATTCGTAAAAATCCCCCATTCTGAAAAATAACAGGCAATCAGGGTGCTCGGCTTTGATGGTAAAATATTGCTGCATCGACGGCGTCGCCGTGGCCGCCATTTCTGCTGCGCTGCAGCGTTGATTTTCGCTTTCGTTTTCCGATTTGCTCAGTATGGTGGGCGCGCTTGCGGCGGGCGACATAGGCTTACCCTAGTTTTTATTGTCGTCTTATTAGGTAACAAAAGGACTATACCATGACCAGCGAAAACATGAAAATAACTGACGAAGAAGCCCTCGCTTATCACGCGATGGGGCGGCCCGGTAAAATCTCGATACTGCCGACCAAACCGCTTATCACCCAGCGCGATCTGGCACTTGGATATTCTCCCGGCGTGGCCGTTCCCTGCATCAAGATTAACGAGGATAAAAACGCGGCCTACGATTATACCTCGAAAGGCAATCTGGTAGCGGTGATTTCAAACGGTACGGCGGTTCTGGGTCTGGGTAATCTCGGCGCACTCGCGAGTAAACCAGTGATGGAAGGCAAGGCCATTTTATTCAAACGTTTCGCGGATATTGACTCGATAGATATTGAAATTGACTCGGTGGATGTGGATGCGATCATCAGCGCAGTGAAGCTGATTTCACCGACTTTTGGTGGCATCAATCTCGAAGATATCGGTGCGCCAGATTGTTTTATCATCGAGGAAAAACTCAAGGAATTATGTGATATCCCCGTCTTCCACGACGACCAGCACGGTACTGCCATCATCACTGCCGCAGGCTTAATTAACGCCGCCCATATTACCGGGCGGGACTTCAAATCCCTTAAAGTTGTGGCGAATGGCGCGGGTTCAGCGGGCATCGCCTGCATTGAATTGTTGAAGCGCATGGGTGTGCCGCACCAGAATGTGCTGCTGTGCGATCGCGTGGGTGTGATTTACGAAGGCCGCCAGGAATCGATGAATCAGTGGAAATCGGCCCATGCCGTCAAAACCAAATGCCGCACACTAACGGATGCTATGGAAGGGGCAGATGTTTTCCTCGGCCTTTCCTCGGCAGGCGCCATCACCAAGGATATGGTGCGATCGATGGCGAAAAACCCGATTATTTTCGCAATGGCCAACCCCGTGCCCGAAATCATGCCCGAGGAAGTGCGCGAGGTGCGTAAGGACGCGATTATTGCTACCGGACGCTCAGACTATAACAATCAGGTCAACAACGTCATGGGCTTCCCTTATATTTTCCGTGGCGCGCTCGATGTACGGGCGAAAACCATCAACGAAGAAATGAAAATCGCCGCCGCCGAGGCCATTGCCAAGCTCGCGCGCGACGAAGTGCCCGAGGAGGTGCTGGCAGCCTACGCGGGGCGCGAGGCGATGAAATACGGGCCGGATTATATCATCCCTACCCCGTTCGACCCGCGCCTCATTACCACCGTGCCCGTGGCCGTGGCGCAAGCGGCGATGGATTCGGGTGTTGCGCGCAAACCGATTAAGGATTTTGGTGAGTATGCTCGGCAATTGCAAGCACGGCTGAATCCGACCGCCAACAGCATGGCGCAGATTTTTGACGTCGTGCGGCAGAACCCGCAACGCGTTATTTTCGCCGAGGGCGAGGAAGAAAAAACCATCCGCGCCGCGATTCACTGGCGCGATAATGGCTATGGCAAACCGATTCTGGTGGGTCGCGCCGACCGGATTCGGGATACAATTTTTCGCCTCGGCATCAAAAATGCGGATGATCTCGAAATCTCCAATGCCATGGTCACGCCACACCTCAAACTATACATCGACACGCTTTATAAAAAACTCCAGCGCAAAGGTTTCCTGCTGCGCGACGTCGAGCGCATGGTGAAAAACGATCGCAACATCTTTGCCTCCTGCCTGCTGCAGAACGGCCATGGCGATGCGATGATTACGGGGCTGACCCGTAATTACTACCGCGCGCTGGAGAATATCTGCCGCGTCATCGACCCCAAAAAAGACGAATTTCTGTTTGGCATGTCGCTGATGGTCACCAGCACCCGCACTGTTTTCATCTCCGACACAGTGGTGCAGGAACTGCCCAGCGCCGAGGAACTGGCGGATATTGCAGTACGTACCGCACATAAAGTGCGTCAGCTAGGCCATGAGCCGCGCGTGGCACTCTTGTCCTACTCCAATTTCGGCAATCCGCTGCGCGAGAAATCGAAACGTATCCGTGACGCGATTGAGTTGCTCGATAGCCGTAAGGACATTGACTTTGAATATGACGGTGAAATGTCCGCCGATGTCGCGCTGAACCGCGATCTGATGAAAATCTACCCCTTCTGTCGCTTGAGTGAACCGGCCAATGTGCTGGTGATGCCGGCTCTGCATTCGGCCCATATTTCCTCGAATCTATGCGAGGAACTGGATGTAGGCACGGTCATCGGGCCCATTCTGGTTGGCATGGAGAAACCAGTGCAGATTGTGAGTATGAACGCGTCTGTCGCGGATATCATCAACCTCGCGGCGATTGCCTCGGTCGAAGCGGCGCATGAAAAAGCCGTGAAAGCGCCAAAAAAGTCGCGTAAAGGTGCGGTAGTTTCGATAGAAAAAGCGAAAAGCAGCAAATAATCGCTCGATTCGCCTTTTCTGTCATCTTCCTGTCATAATTCCGTGTTAACTTCGGATCTTGATGATGTTCATCTTCTCAAGACCAGTGGAGCTATCTTCTTTATGGAAAAGAATTCCCCCGAACAATTGCAACAAAAGTTAGCACGCGTAATGCAAGAAGATCCACTGGAGCCCCGCGTAGCTCGAGCGATGGCAAATGAATTGGTCAAAATCAGTATAAAAAAAAATGGCATACTGGATCCGATGGCTTTACAGCTTTTCATTGGCTTTATGGCAGCCAACCGATCCGCCGATGTCTGCCACGATAACAACAACAATCGAAGGGATTGCTTCTATGCGTTGCAGAACTCTTATCACACAGCACTTGATCGTGGTGCACGCGAAATGTTGGGAGTGATCCCGCGTTTCTTCTGGAAAGAACACGCGGCAACAGAAAAAGAGCCGGATCACGGTCTGGTTTGTAACATTTCTCTATGGCCGATCTCTCAAAAACTCCCCCATTGCGAATTGAAGCAACAAGATGATGCGC
>JAJTIB010000037.1 GCA_021300075.1 Rickettsiales bacterium | reverse complement strand
CGCTGACATCGCGCCGCGCATCCTCAAGCAGGGATACGAGGTCATAGGCCGGGTCACCCACCAGCGCGTCTTGGTAGTCAAGCATCCCAACCCTCGCATGCCCATAACGCTTGGGCAGCCAGAGAAGATTATCGGCATGATAATCGCGGTGAACGATGACAGACTGGCGCAAGCCCGCCGTACGCAACACCTCGACCCAGAGATTAAGCCAGGTTTCACGCAAAAGAGTAATCGCCTCACGCGCATGAATCTGCGGCAGAAACCATTCCGCAAAGAGCGCAACTTCCCGTAAATACACTGCTTCGTCATAACGCGGGAGGGTCGGCGGAAGCGGCGCTTTTTGTAGTTGCAACAATGCGTCAATCGCGGTGTGGTAAAAATCCTTCTCCTGAGATTTATCGCGCTCCAGCAGGCGTGTGAACAACCCGTCGCCCAAATCTTCGAGCACCAGAAATCCCTCTTCCGTGTCGGCGGCAAGAATGCCCGGCACACTGCAACCTGCCTGATGCAGATAATCGGTGATAGCCAGAAAAGAATCTACTTTTTCCCATGGGGGCGGCGCGTCCATCAACACCAGACTTTGGCCGTGATGATCGAGCCGCTCATAACGCCTAAACGAGGCGTCACCCGCAAGCAAACGGCGCGTTGCCCCGCCAAAATCATGTCGCATCAGAAACGCATCAATGGCGTGTGAACGATTAGGCCGCGACATCGCATGGCCGCCAATGGGACTGTTTTGCGGGCGGCGTTGTGATTTCGACATAGCGCCCTTCTCCTTGTGGGTTGAAAAATAACTGAATGCGTATTGCCGCTGAAGGCATATTCACTAATCTCTCCGGCCATTCAATGAGCACGACATGGTGACTTGCCGCTTCGTCCATCCCCAATTCGATTAGTTCGTCAGGATGTTTAACGCGATATAAATCGTAATGCCAGCATTCGCAAGCTGTGCCATCTGCAAGCGTGACTGGGTAGGTTTGCAGCAGTGTAAATGTCGGGCTGGTGACATGTAATTCACGCCCTGCTAATGCGCCGATAACGCCTTGTGCGAGCGTGGTTTTACCTGCGCCCAGATCACCCTCCAGCAGCAGGACGTCCCCCGCTCGAATACAACTGGCAATGCGACCGCCAAGCCCCAGCATTGACGTGTGATTGGGAAGAAAGAGCCGCATCAGGTGCGCTCATCGATCCAGGCCATTTGAATCGCCTCCAGAATTTTTTCATTGCAGCCATTGGGATCGTCGCTAAACCCGTCAAGATCAAGAACCCACTGGCGCAAGTCGGTAAAGCGGATGTTTAAATTGTCACAACTTGGAAATTTCTCATCCAACGCAATTGCAATTTTCTGTACATCTGTCCAACGCATGTTATATACTCCAACTCACATCGGTGCTCTTTCAAAGAGCCCTAGCAGCTTTCATTTATCATTGATAATCAATTCTTGGATCTTACGACAGAGGTGTGTTCATGCCGGTGAATAAAATGATGCCCATCCTGATTGTGGATGATTACAAAACCATGCTCCGAATTGTGCGCGGACTGCTCAATCAAATCGGTTTCAATAATATCGACGAAGCGACGGACGGAACAACCGCTCATTCCATGATTCAACAAAAGCCATACGGTCTCATTATTTCGGATTGGAACATGGAGCCAATGTCGGGCTACGAACTGCTCAAGAAAATACGTAGTGATGAAAAAACCAAGACTCTGCCTTTCATCATGGTCACAGCCGAAAGCAAGACCGACAACGTAATTGCAGCCAAACAGGCGGGCGTCAGCAATTATATTGTGAAGCCCTTTAATGCCGAGACATTGAAAATGAAAATTGAAGCCGTGTTCGGGCCAATTTAGATTCAGTCTTATATCCGGAGTTTTTATGAGCGCTACGTCCCCTTCAAAAAGCAATGTCGTTGCAGCCCAGGAATTACAGAAACTGGCTGAGTTCATCGTGCAGGCCCGCAAGGAAATTATTGCTATCAACGCGCCCAAGGGCGAGGATCAGAAAAAAAATCTTTCGATCGCGGCCATGGAGCTGGACGAGGTCGTTCAGCATACCGAACAGGCCACCAACAAAATCATGGATAAATGTGATGCGATTAACCGAATTGCCATAGCCATCAACAGCCCCTGGGCGACAAAAGACTTGAGGGATATTTCTCTATCGATTCTGGAAGCCTGCAGTTTTCAGGACATCACCGGCCAGCGCATTCGAAAAGTGATGCGAACACTTGCCGAAATTGAAATCCGCGTCGCCCGACTGGTGGCTCTGTTCGGCGGCACGATGCCAGATAACATGCTTGCCGACCCTGCCACTGCCAAAAAACGGCCCGACGAACATCTGATGGAAGGCCCGCAGCTTAGGGGTCAGGGCGCTTCTCAGGAAGATATCGATAAATTACTGGAATCCTAATGTAGATGAATTTCGATGAATACTTGCAACCGTCCGATTTTCAAGGATGACTAGCAAGGTGAATCCGCATCTATCGCATTATTTATTTTTTCTGGCCATTATGTTGGCAACCCTGCTGCTGTGGCCTATCTCTGGTCATGCTGCATCCCTTGCAACTACCCAGAACTTCCCTGACTATCAGCGTATTTTATTTGCGGGCAATGCGCCGCAGGAATTACGCGTGGAGTCGCGCGGCTCGTCCGTCATTCTCACATTGAGTGAAGCAACAGGCGATATTTCTTCCATCGCGTCGCGCCTCAAACCCGCTGTCATCGGTATTCAGCGTTCAGCTGATGGAAAGCAAATTATTCTCAATCTCGATAAAAATTATCGAGTGCGCCAGTTCAGCAGTGGCAACACGGTCGG
>JAJTIB010000173.1 GCA_021300075.1 Rickettsiales bacterium | reverse complement strand
TTCAGGCCCTCAAGCGAATCATTCATCATTATCTGGCAGCCCAGACGCGAAGTATGGGTGAGGCCAAACGCCAGATCCAGCATATCCTCCTCATCGTCTGTTGCTGTGGGCAGGCCGCCATAAAATGCTTCATCAACAATGACGTGACAAGTCGAGCAGGCAAGCGATCCCTCGCAGGCACCCTCGAGCGGAATTTCATTTTGATGCGCCACTTCAAGAAGCGAAATGCCGTTTGGGGCATTCACTTTTTTTTCAACACCACCGGCGAGTATAAAAGTTATATTCGGCATCCTATCTTCCTCCTATGTCACATCTTCTACACGCTTACCGGTGAGTGCACCGGTGATTGCGGCATTCATGCGGCGCTCAGCAAACCCACCCACCAGCGCATGAAGTTGATGGGTTTCGTAATCAATTCGCTCTCTATCCATCCCCGCTGCGGCCTCCTTCAGCGTCACCATTTGCGCGGCAAACATTTCCGCCTCACCTGGCTTCAACTGCTCGGGACTGGCAGCCATGGCATGTGTCAGCTCCAACATCACCCGCTCGGCCTCCACGCGCGCCTCCACCAGCAGCCGTTCGAGAATGTCAGACTTCGCATGCTCCATGCTGTCGCGGAGCATACGTTCGATTTCTTCAAAGGCAAGGCCGTAAGATGGCTTAACCGTGATCTGGGCGATAATGCCGCTCGTTGTCTCTTTGGCGCTCACGCTCAGCAACCCGTCGGCATCTACCTGAAAGGTGACTGCCACTCGCGCCGCACCCGCCACCATTGGCGGGATGCCGGTCAGGGTAAACCGCGCCAACGATCGGCAATCACTGACTTTTTCGCGTTCGCCCTGAACAATATGAAAAACAATGGCCGTCTGGCCGTCTTGATAGGTAGTGAATTCCTGCTGCACCATCGTGGGAATCGGGGTATTACGGTGAATGATTTTCTCGATGATGCCGCCGTAAGTTTCAAGTCCAAGCGACAAGGGCACGACGTCGAGCAAAAGGTTGCTTGAGCCTTTGGTCAGGGCTTCAGCCTGAATCGCAGCACCCATCGCCACTACCAGATCCGGGTCGAGCGAATCGTTAAGCGGGCAGCCGAACCATTCGGCGACCGCACGTTTGACCATGGGCACGCGGGTGGATCCACCAACCATCACCACGGCTTTGATTGCGCTTTTTTCTACCCCCGCATCCAAGAGAGCCTGTTCGGCGCAAAGTAAGGTAATGCCGATCAGGGAATTGATTTTTTTTTCGAAGTTTTCGCGAGTGATTTCAAATCGCTCGCCACCCCACTCGAGACTCGTCTGTTCAACTTCCGAGAGCATTTCTTTGGCTTTGCGGCAGGCGGTAAGGAGCTGATTCATCTCGCCCAGATGAATATCGGTCAAATGGGCGGATTTGAGCACTTGTTGAGCGATAATCTGGTCAAAATCGTCGCCACCAAGCTGCGTATCTCCGGCAGTTGCGAGCACTTGAAATATGCCCTTTTCAAGTTTCAGAATTGAGATATCAAATGTGCCGCCGCCCAAGTCATAGACCGCAAAAATTCCCTCTGCCTCATGCTCCAGCCCATAGGCCAGCGCCGCCGCTGTCGGTTCGTTTAACAGGCGCAACACTTCAATGCCTGCAAGTTTTGCTGCATCTTTGGTCGCGGCGCGTGCGGCGTCGTCAAAATAGGCGGGTACGGTGATAACTGCCTTTGCCACATCACGCCCCAGTGCTTCACAGGCGAGTGCACGCATATGTTTCAGTATATCCGCCGATACTTCGACCGGCGTAATGCTGCGATTACTCAGCGACAGGCGCACCATTCCCTCTCCGGCTTCGACCGCATGCGGGAACTGGCCGGCAATTTCCTGAACATCCTGCGCCCCCCTTCCCATCAGCCGCTTGATAGAACTGATGACATCCGCATCGCCCTCGGCAAAGGCGCGGCGCGCCTCATGCCCAACAATGACATGCTGACCGTGATACTGTACCACGGAGGGAATCACCGCCGAACCGTTCGGGTCATGTATCGCCTCGGCCTTACCATCAGTTGCAATGGCCACGACCGAATGGGTAGTGCCCAGGTCAATTCCTACCGCCACACTGTCGTGATGGGGTAAGGGCGTCTGTCCAGGCTCAGCAATCTGTAAAAGGTGAATCATCAATGGCTCTCATGTGAATGTGCGTCATGATGCGCGGCCTTAACACGATAGAGATACAGATGCGCCTCTTCCACCGCCTTACCAAGATAATGCAGTTTGATCGTACGCTCGGCGGCGTGGTGGAGATCACCCGCCGCAAATGCCTCCGCAAGGTCATCGCAGCACTGGTCAGCGGCGAGGCGTATATCAGCGACCAGCGCCAGCAGTTTTTTACCGTCCGCCCGGGATTCCTCAATCTGTTCGCGCAGCTCCATAATTTCCATAAGCAGCGCCTGCGATGGTTTGACCGTGTCGTTATCACTATTGACACGCACACCGGAGAGTGCCAGCAGGTGCTCGGCGCGAGTCATCGGATTTTTGAGGGTTTCGTAGGCTTCGTTGGCCGACATTGAGCGTTCAATTGCGACAATACGCTCGGCTTCGCTTTTACCAATCTGCCGGTCGGGATGCGCTGCCATCTGTGCGTTGAAATAAGCCTTCTCAAGCGCCTTCACATCAAGCGTAAAGCCGGGTGTCAATCCCAGTAATTCAAAATGATTTTGCATAATAATTCTGCGTGCCGCAAGCTCTATGCCACTGCACGCTGGCGGACGCAATGAAATTAAACGTTGAAGCTCTCGCCGCAGCCGCAGCGACCTTTTTCATTGGGGTTCTTGAACACAAAACCGCTTTTAAATTTTTCTTCGACGAAATCCATTTCCGTGCCAATCAGAAACATGACCGCCTTAGGGTCAATCAGCACGCGCACCCCTTTATCCTCGATCACCTCGTCAAACTTGCCGATTTCGTCGGCATATTCGACCGTGTATGACATACCCGAACAGCCGCGCGTACGAATCCCCACTTTAATGGCCAGTGGCATCTTTTCGCGCTTTTCCATCAGTGATTTGATCTGCACTGCCGCGCGATCGGTGATAGAGACAGCCTTGCCGGGAACCGCAAACATGATTAATCCGAATGCTTCTCTTGATAGTCTTTGATTGCCGCTTTGATCGCATCTTCGGCCAGCACTGAGCAGTGGATTTTCACCGGCGGCAATGCCAGATGTTCGGCAATCTCAGTGTTTTTGATGGTCATCGCCTCCGTAACTGACTTTCCCTTGACCCATTCGGTAATGAGTGAGCTGGAGGCAATGGCCGAACCACAGCCAAAAGTCTTGAAGCGGGCGTCCTGAATCACGCCGTCTTTACCCACTTTGATTTGCAGCTTCATCACGTCGCCGCAGGCGGGCGCACCGACCAGCCCAGTACCGACCGAATCGTCGTCTTTATCAAACGACCCGACATTACGCGGATTTTCGTAATGATCGATTACTTTTTCACTATAGGCCATAGGGTTCTCCGTTAAACGACTTTAGTTGCATGAGCAGTTAGTACCTTCCTAGTGCCCTGCCCACTCAATTTTTGATATATCAACACCTTCCTGCACCATTTCCCATAAAGGTGACATGGCGCGCAGCTTCTCAATCGATCCACTGACGATGCGAATCGCCTCGTCGATCTCGGCTTCAGTTGTAAAACGGCCAATACCGAACCGTATCGAGGTATGCGCCAGTTCCTCGCCCACCCCAATCGAGCGCAGCACATAAGACGGCTCCAGCGACGACGAAGTACAAGCCGAACCCGAGGACACAGCGAGGTTTTTAATTGCCATAATCATCGACTCGCCTTCAATATAAGCGAAGCTGAGATTGATACAGCCCGGCCAGCGCTGCTCGCGGTCGCCGTTTAGATAAACATCTTTTACTCCGTCAAGCGTGGCGCGCAGAAATTTATCGCTTAAATAACGGATGCGCGAAGCCTCCTGATTCATCTCCAGCCCTGCGAGGCGCGAGGCCTCACCCAGACCCACCACAAGCGGCGTGGGCATAGTACCAGAGCGCATACCGCGCTCCTGCCCACCGCCGGAAAACAGTGCCTCCAGCCGCAC